>JAEZBT010000342.1 GCA_023426865.1 Actinomycetes bacterium | reverse complement strand
CGTCGACATGGCGGCGGCCTGGGACGTCGAGCGGCTCCCGGCCGAGCCCGGTCGCGACACGACGGCGATGCTCACGGCCGCGGTGACCGGCGAGCTCGACGCGCTCGTCGTCGGCGGCGTGGACCCGGCAGACCTGTCGGACCCGGTGCTGGCGTCCCGCGCCCTGGCCGCGGTCGGCTTCGTCGTCTCGCTCGAGGTCCGCACGTCGGCCGTGACGGAGCTCGCCGACGTCGTGCTCCCCGTGGCCCCGCCCGTCGAGAAGGCCGGCACGTTCGTCAACTGGGAGGGCCGTCTGCGGCCGTTCCCGCAGGCCCTGACCTCGACGCACATGGCCGACCACCGCGTCCTCGACGCGCTCGCCGACCGGATGGGCGTGGCACTCGGCACCAGGACGGTGACCCAGGTGCACGCCGAGCTCGACCAGCTCGGCGGCTGGGACGGCGACCGCGCGGCGGCCCCGGCCGTCTCCGCGGGCGAGCCGCCCGCCGTCGGCGAGGGCGAGGCGGTCCTGGCGACCTGGCACCAGCTGCTCGACGCCGGCCGCCTCCAGGACGGCGAGCGCTTCCTGGCGGGCACGGCCCAGCGCCCGGTCGCCCGGGTCTCGGCCGGCACGGCCGCGGGTCTCGGCCTGGCCACCGGCGACGCGCTCACGGTCCGCGGCGCGCAGGGTGGTCAGATCACCCTGCCGCTGGTGGTGACCCCGATGCCCGACGGCGTCGTGTGGCTCCCCGTGAACGCACCCGGATCGGCGGTGCGTGCCACCCTTGGCGCCGACGCCGGCGACATCGTGCGGGTCTCGGCCGCCGGGCTGGGCACCGCGACGGGCACGGAGCCGGGTACCGCGACGAGCACGGAGGAGGGGCTGTGACCGGGTTCCTGCTCGCGGCGACGGAGACGGGCGCCTCGGGCGCCGCGGACTTCTCGAACGACACGTGGTGGATCGTCCTGATCAAGGCGGTCGGCATCATCGTGTTCCTGCTGCTGTCCGTGCTGATGGCCATCTGGTTCGAGCGCAAGGTCGTCGGCCGGATGCAGATCCGGCCCGGCCCCAACGTGCACGGCCCGTTCGGCCTGTTCCAGGCCATGGCCGACGCCATGAAGCTCCTCTTCAAGGAGGACATCATGGTGAGCACGGCGAACCGGCTGGTCTACGTGGTGGCGCCGATCATCTCGGTGTTCTGCGCGCTGCTGGTGTTCGCCGTCATCCCGATCGGGCCGGCCGTGAACATGTTCGGCGTCACGACGCCGCTGCAGCTCACCGACTTCCCCGTCGCCGTGCTGTACATCCTCGCCGCGGCCGCCCTGGGCGTGTACGGCATCGTGCTGGGCGGCTGGTCGTCCGGCACCACGTACCCGCTGCTGGGCGCGGTGCGCTCGACGGCGCAGGTGATCTCCTACGAGCTCGGCATGGGCCTGTCGCTGGTCAGCGTCTTCATCCTGGCCGGGTCCATGTCGACCTCCGAGATCGTCGCGTCCCAGACGCAGATCTGGTGGTTCCTGCCGCTGCTGCCGGCGTTCGTGCTCTACATCATCTCGATGGTGGGCGAGACGAACCGGCTGCCGTTCGACCTGCCCGAGGCCGAGGGCGAGCTCGTGTCCGGCTACATGACCGAGTACTCGTCGATGAAGTTCGCCTGGTTCTTCCTGGCGGAGTACATCAACATGCTCAACGTCTCCGCCGTCGCGACCACGCTGTTCCTCGGCGGCTGGCGCGCCCCGTGGCCGCTGTCCGCCATCGGGGACGGGGTGCTCAACACCGGCTGGTGGCCGGCGCTGTGGTTCCTCGCCAAGCTCTGGGCGGTCATGTTCTTCTTCGTCTGGGTGCGCGGCACGCTCGTGCGGTTCCGCTACGACCAGTTCATGAAGTTCGGCTGGAAGGTGCTCATCCCGGTCGGCCTCGTGTGGGTCGTCGCGGTGGCCGCCGTCCAGGGCGTCCGCCGGTTCGTCGACGTCGAGTTCCAGACCCTCATGTGGGTGCTCGCGGGGATCGCCGCCGTGGCCACCGCCGCGACGTTCCTCATCCCCGAGAAGAAGCCCGAACCCGAGCCCGCTTCCACCGACGAGCCGTTCGACGCGTTCGCGGCCGGCTACCCGGTGCCGCCGCTGCCCGGCCAGACCCTGCCGCCGTCGCCGCGCAAGGCGCGGATGGCGGCGCGCGCCCAGGCCGAGGCGACGGCGACGCTCGAGGCCGCACCGGACGCCCCGACCGACGCCCCGGCCCCGACCGAGGAGGAGCCCCGTGCCTGACAAGGACCTCAGCCGACGCGAGGGCGGCCGGGACGTCGGCACGCCAGCCGCGCCGGACGCCTACGAGTCGCTGATCCCCGAGAAGGGTCCGGTCGGCCGCGCGCTGTCGCCGGTCGCCGGCTTCGGCGTGACCATCTCCTCGTTCTTCAAGCCGACGGTCACCGAGCAGTACCCGTTCGAGAAGGTGCCCACCAAGCCGCGGTACCACGGCCGGCACCAGCTGAACCGGTATCCGGACGGGCTGGAGAAGTGCATCGGCTGCGAGCTGTGCGCGTGGGCCTGCCCGGCGGACGCGATCTACGTCGAGGGTGCCGACAACACGCCCGACGCGCAGTTCTCGCCCGGTGAGCGGTACGGCCGCGTCTACCAGATCAACTACCTGCGCTGCATCTTCTGCGGCCTGTGCATCGAGGCCTGCCCGACGCGCGCGCTCACCATGACGAACGAGTACGAGCTCGCCGGCCCGACGCGGCGCGGGATGATCTACGAGAAGCAGGACCTGCTGGCTCCCATGGGCGACGGCATGCTGGCGGCGCCACACCCGATGGTGCCCGGCACGCAGGACACGGACTACTACCGTGGCGAGGTGTCCGGCCCGGTGCCGGAGCAGGTCGCCTGGGTCGCCGAGCACCGTCCGGACGACCCGACGCTCGACGCGCTGCGTGCCGCCGCGGAAGGAAACATCCGATGACGACGATGCTCCCCGCATCGGGGTTGCTCGCCGCGGCCGCGTCCGGGCTGGCGGAGACCGGCCGGACGACGACCGGCGAGGAGGTCCTGTTCTGGATCCTCGCGCCGATGATGATTGTCGCCGCGCTCGGCCTGATCTTCGCCCGCCGCACCGTGTACGCCGCGATGAGCGTCGTGCTGGTGATGATCAGCCTCGCCGTCCTGTACGTCGCGCAGGAGGCGCCGTTCCTCGGCATCGCGCAGGTGATCGTCTACACCGGCGCGGTGATGATGCTCTTCCTGTTCGTGCTCATGCTCGTGGGCGTCGACGTCTCCGACACGTTCGCGGACACGCTCGGGGCGCACCGCTGGGTGGCCGCCCTGTTCGGCATCGGGCTGGCCGCGGTGCTCGTCGCGGTGGTGCTGCGGGCCGCCGACATCACGCCGCAGGGCCTGACCACCGCCAACGCCGGCGGGAACCCGTCCGCCGTCGCGCGGATCATCTTCGGCGACTACGTCATCACGCTGCAGGTGGTGGGCATCCTGCTCATCACGGCCGCGGTCGGCGCCATCGTCCTCACGCACTCCCAGCGGCTGGTGCGCAAGGCGGGCCAGCGCGAGCGGGCCGAGGCGCGGGTGGCGGCCGGTGAGGTGCTCACCCCGCTGCCGGCGCCCGGCGTCTACGCGCGCAGCAACGCGATGGACGTCCCGGCCCTGGGACCCGACGGGCGCCCCCTCGAGCAGTCGGTCTCGCGGGTGCTGCGGATCCGCGGCCAGCAGCGCTCGGTCGCCGAGGTGCACGCGCACCTCGATCCCGACACGGCGATCGGGTCCACGCCGCCGGAGCGGACGATCACGGGTGAGGAGCAGGTGCGGTGAACCTCAGCAACTACCTCGTGCTCTCCGTCCTGCTGTTCTCCATCGGGGCGATCACGGTGCTCGTGCGCCGGAACGCGATCATCGTGTTCATGGGCGTCGAGCTCATGCTCAACGCGGCGAACCTCGCGTTCGTGACCTTCGCCCGGATGCACGGCGACCTCACCGGTCAGGTCGTGGCGTTCTTCGTCATGGTGGTGGCCGCGGCCGAGGTGGTCGTCGGCCTGGCGATCATCGTCGCGATCTACCGCACCCGCAGATCGGCCTCGGTCGACGACGTCAACCTCCTGAAGAGCTGAGGGACCGATGACGAACACGCTCGGCGGGCTGGCCGCCGTGGCCTCGACCTCCGTCGACCCCGCGATGTACGTCGTGCCCGTCGGCGGAGCGATCGACCTCGCCTGGCTCCTCGTGGCGCTGCCGGCGATCGGCGCAGCCGTCCTGCTCCTCGCCGGCCGCCGCAGCGACCGCTGGGGGCACCTCGTCGGCGTGGCGATGTCCGCCGGGGCGTTCGTGGTCGCCGCCGCGATCTGGGTCCAGATGCTCGGGCTGTCGGGCGTGCAGCGCGTCAACGAGGTCGCCTTCGCCGGGATGGGCCGGTGGATCGATGCCGGGACCTTCACGGTCGACCTCGGCCTGCGGGTGGACCCGCTGTCGATGACGTTCGCGCTGCTCGTGACGTTCGTCGGGTCGCTCATCCACGTGTACTCGATCGCGTACATGGAGCACGACCCGAACCGGCGCCGGTTCTTCGCCTACCTCAACCTGTTCGTCGCGGCGATGCTCCTGCTGGTCCTCGCGGACAGCTACGTGCTGCTGTTCGTCGGCTGGGAGGGCGTGGGCCTCGCGTCGTACCTGCTGATCGGCTTCTGGGAGCACGAGCGCCCCAACGCCGTCGCCGCCAAGAAGGCGTTCGTCACGAACCGCGTCGGCGACCTGGGCCTGCTCACGGCGATCATGGCGATGGCCGCGGTGTTCGGCACCACCGACATCGGGCGGGTCAACGGCGCCGCCGCGTCCGCCGGGGAGGGCTGGGCCACCACGATCGGCCTCCTGCTGCTGCTGGCCGCGTGCGGCAAGTCCGCGCAGTTCCCGCTGCAGGCCTGGCTCGGAGACGCGATGGCCGGTCCGACGCCGGTGTCCGCGCTCATCCACGCCGCGACGATGGTCACCGCGGGCGTCTACCTCATCGTCCGCTCGGGCGGGGTCTACGACGCCGCGCCCACCGCGCTGCTGGTGGTCGCGATCGTCGGCGCGATCACGCTGCTCTACGGCGCGATCGTCGGCTGCGCGAAGGACGACATCAAGAAGACCCTCGCGGCGTCGACGATGTCGCAGATCGGCTACATGATGCTGGCCGCGGGCCTGGGCCCGATCGGCTACGCGTTCGCGATCTTCCACCTGCTCACGCACGGCTTCTTCAAGGCCGGCCTGTTCCTCGGGGCGGGGTCCGTCATGCACGGCATGAGCGACCAGGTGGACATGCGCCGGTTCGGCGGCCTGGCCACGTACATGAAGATCACGTGGGTGACGATGGCGCTCGGCTGGCTCGCGATCATCGGCGTCCCGCCGTTCTCCGGCTTCTGGACGAAGGACAAGATCGTCGAGTCCGCGTACGCCGTGGCGGACGGCCAGGGCTGGCAGCCGTGGGTCTTCGGCACGGTGGCACTGATCGGCGTCGGGATCACCGCGTTCTACATGTCGCGGCTGTTCTTCATGACGTTCCACGGCACGCGCCGCTGGGACGACGGGCACGGGCTGCCGGGCACCTCGGCTGCTGTCGGCGGCACGGCCGTCGGCGCCTCCGACGTGCAGCACCCGCACGAGTCGCCCTCGCTGATGACCTGGCCGATGATCCTGCTCGCGGTCGGCTCCGCGGGGCTCGGCGGCGTGCTCACCATCGGCGGGGCCTTCACCACGTGGCTCGAGCCGGTGACCGGGCACGTCGAGCACCACGAGCCGGTGCTGCCGGTCCCCGTGATCATGACGCTCACGTTCGTGCTGCTCTTCGCCGGCGCGTTCCTGGCCTGGCGCCAGTACGCGTCCGCACCGGTCGCCGTCGTCCCGCCGCGCGGGTCCGTGCTCACGCGCGCCGCCCGCCGCGACCTCTTCCAGGACGACGTCAACGAGGCGCTGCTCATGCGGCCCGGCCAGTACCTGACCCGGTCGCTCGTGTTCGCCGACCGGCAGGTGGTCGACGGCACCGTGACGGGCGTCGCCGCCGGCACCGCCGGCAGCGGCGAGCTGTTCCGGCGGCTCCAGACGGGCTTCGTCCGCTCGTACGCCCTGCAGATGGTGGTGGGCATCGTCGCCCTCGTGGCCGTCGTCCTGGCAGTGAGGATCTGAGGGGAACCATGACCGACCCGACCTTCCCCTGGCTGACGACGCTGATCGTCTGGCCGCTGCTGGGCGCGGTGCTCGTCTGGCTGCTCCCCGCTGCCGCGCGCCGCTGGGCGCGGCACGTCGCCATCGCGTTCTCGCTCGTCGAGCTCGTGCTCGCGGGCCTCGCGCTCGGGGCCTTCGACACCGGCGCCGCCGGGCAGCTCCAGCTCACCGAGCAGGCGTCCTGGATCCCCGCGTTCGGCGTGAGCTGGGCCCTCGGCGTCAACGGCATCGGGCTCAGCCTGATCGGCCTGTCGGTGTTCCTCGTGCCGCTGGTCCTGCTGGCCGCGTGGCGCGAGCACCCGGACCTGACGCCAGACGACGGCGGCTCGCGGATCCGCACGTACGTCGCGCTCGTGCTGGTCCTCGAGGCGTTCATGGTCGCGGTGTTCGCGGCCCGCGACGTCTTCCTCTTCTACGTGCTCTTCGAGGCCATGCTCATCCCGGTCTACTTCATGATCGGGCTGTTCGGCGGGGCCCAGCGCCGGTACGCCGCGGTGAAGTTCCTCATCTTCTCCCTGGTCGGCGGCCTCGTGATGCTGGTCGGCGTCATCGCGCTGTACACGCAGGGCCCGGGCGGTGAGGAGGGCTTCCTCATCGACACGCTCGTCGGCACCGAGATGAGCACCTGGACGCAGCGCCTGATCTTCCTGTCGTTCTTCTTCGCCTTCGCGATCAAGGCGCCGATGTGGCCCGTGCACACCTGGCTGCCCGACGCCGCGGAGCAGGCCCCGGCGGGCACCAACGTGCTGCTCGTCGGCGTGCTCGACAAGGTCGGCACGTTCGGCATGCTCACGCTCTGCCTGCCGCTGTTCCCCGAGGCGGCGCAGTGGGCCGCGCCGGTGATCATCGCGCTCGCCGTCGTCTCGATCCTGTACGGGGCGTTCCTGGCCATCGGCCAGGAGGACCTCATGCGCCTGATCGCCTACACGTCGGTGAGCCACTTCGGGTTCATCGTGCTCGGCATCTTCGCGTTCACGTCCGTGAGCATCGAGGGCTCGTCGCTGTACATGCTCACGCACGGTCTGTCTACGGGCGCGTTGTTCCTCCTCGCGGGCTTCCTGGTCCGCCGCTGGGGCACCGCGCGGATCGCCGACTACGGCGGCCTCAAGACGGCCGTCCCGGTGCTCGCCGGCACGTTCCTGGTCGCGGGCCTCTCGGCGCTGTCGCTACCGGGCACGGCGCCGTTCGTCAGCGAGCTGCTGGTGTTCGTGGGGACGTTCGCCGCGCACAAGGCGGCCGCGGTGGTAGCCACGCTCGGCGTGGTTCTCGCCGCGATCTACGTGCTGCTCACCTACCAGCGGATCTTCACGGGCGCGCGTCGCGAGGAGCTCGCCGAGCACCCGGACCTGTCGGCCCGCGAGAAGTGGGTCGTCGGGCCGCTCCTGGCCGCGATCGTGGTGCTCGGCCTCTGGCCGGCACCCGCGCTGGACCTGGTGCGTGAGCCCGCTGTGGCCGCGCAGGAGAGCGTCGGTGTGGCCGACGCTTCCGCGGAGCACGAGGTGCCGATCATTGAGTTCGCCGACGCCGCGACCGACCTACCGGCGACCGAGGACGGGAGCGACCAGTGACGTTCGAGGCTCCGCACATCGACTGGGCGTACCTCGTCCCGGTGGCCATCGTGCTCGGCGCCGGCGTGCTCGGCGTGCTCGTCGAGGCCTTCGTGCCGCGCGGGGCGCGCCGGGTCACCCAGGTCGCCCTGGCCCTGTTGGCGACCGCGGGCGCCGTCGTCGCCGTCGCCGCCCTGTGGTCGGACGTGTCCGACTCCGGCGGCGTCGCGGTGCTCGACGGGGCGCTCGTCGTCGACGGGCCGGCGCTGGTGCTGCAGGGCGTCGTCGCGCTGCTCGGCCTGGTCGCGCTGCTCGTCATCGCCGACCGCACGGAGTCCGGCGCGGACGCCTTCGCGTCGGCCGCCTCCGCGGTGCCCGGCTCGGACGCCGAGGCCGAAGCCACCCGTCGCGGGTGGGCGCAGACCGAGGTGTTCCCGCTGGTGCTCTTCGCCCTCGGCGGCATGATGCTCTTCCCGGCGACGGCGGACCTGCTGACGCTGTTCGTCGCGCTCGAGGTGCTCTCGCTGCCGCTGTACCTGCTCGCGGGCCTCGCCCGCCGGCGCCGCCTGCTCAGCCAGGAGGCGTCGATGAAGTACTTCCTGCTGGGCGCGTACGCGTCGGCGTTCCTGCTGTTCGGCATCGCGCTGCTGTACGGCTTCGCCGCCTCGGTGAAGCTCACCGCCATCGCCGCGGCCATCGGCACGCCGAGCGACCTCGACCCGCTGCTGCTGGGCGGCGTCGTGCTGGTGCTCGTGGGCCTGCTGTTCAAGGTCGGCGCGGTGCCGTTCCACGCGTGGACGCCCGACGCGTACCAAGGCGCCCCGACGCCGGTCACCGCCTTCATGGCCGCCTGCACCAAGGTCGCGGCGTTCGGCGCGCTGCTGCGGATCGTCTACGTGGTGCTGCCGCCGTTGGAGTGGGACGTCTTCCCGCTGCTGTCCGGCGTCGCGGTGCTGACGATGCTCGTCGGTACGGTCGTCGCCATCGTGCAGACCGACGTCAAGCGCATGCTCGCGTACTCCTCGATCGCGCACGCGGGCTTCATCCTCGTGGGCGTCGTGGCGCTCACCGCCAGCGGGGTGAGCGGCGTGCTCGTCTACCTGCTGGCCTACGGCCTGGCGACGATCGGCGCGTTCGCCGTCGTCACGCTCGTCCGCGAGCAGGGCGCCGGCACGGGCGCGGTCGTCGCGGAGGCGACGCACCTGTCGCAGTGGGCGGGCCTGGGCCGGCGCAGCCCGTGGCTGGCCGGGGCGTTCACGCTGTTCCTCCTCTCGTTCGCAGGCATCCCGCTCACCGCCGGGTTCACCGGGAAGTTCGCGGTGTTCACGGCGGCGGTCGAGGGCGACCTGTGGTGGCTCGCGCTCATCGGCGTGCTGGCGTCGGCGGCTGCGGTGTTCTTCTACGTCCGGCTCATCGTGCTCATGTACTTCACCGACCCGGTCGGCACGCCGGGCGAGGGCACGACGGTCATCGGCGGGGAGGGCTTCACCATCGTCGCCATCGGCGCGGCCGCGCTCGGCACGATCCTGCTCGGCGTGGTCCCCTCGCCCGTCCTGACGCTGCTCGCCGACGCGGCGCGCTTCCTGCCGTGACGGGAGTGCCGCCGGTGGAGCCGGTGCTCGCCGACGCCGTCACCGCCCGGATGGCGCTTGTCGAGCAGCGCCTGCGCGACGCCGTCGCGCACTCCGACGCGCTCGCCGGTGCCACGGCGCGGCACCTGGTGGATGCCGGCGGCAAGCGCCTGCGCCCCATGCTCACCCTGCTGTGCGGGCACCTCGGCGACCCGGGGCGCGACGAGCTCGTCGACGCGGCGGTCGTCGTCGAGCTCACGCACCTGGCCACGCTGTACCACGACGACGTCATGGACGCCGCGCCCGTGCGCCGCGGTGCGCCGTCGGCGCACGAGCTGTGGGGCAACAAGGTCGCCGTCATCACGGGCGACCTGGTCTTCGCCCGCGCGTCGGCCATCGCGGCCGGGCTCGGCGCCGAGGCGATCCGGATCCTCGCCGAGACATTCGAGCGGCTCTGCATGGGCCAGCTGCACGAGGTCGCCGGTCCGGGCGCCGACGCCGACCCGGTGGCCCACTACCTGCAGGTGCTGTCGGACAAGACGGCGTCGCTCATCGCCTCGTCCGCGCGCTTCGGCGCGATGTTCTCCGGCGCCGGGCCCGAGCTCGAAGCCGCACTCGTCGCCTACGGCGAGGCGGCCGGCGTCGCGTTCCAGCTCGCCGACGACGTCATCGACCTCACCTCCGACGGCGCGGTGACCGGCAAGACCCCCGGCACCGACCTGCGCGACCACGTGCCGACGATGCCGGTCCTGCTGCTGCGCGAGCGCGTCGCCTCGGGCGCGGGGACACCCGCGGACGCCGACCTGCTCGCGCTGCTCGACTCGGACCTGTCCGACGACGCCGCGCTGGCGGTGGCGGTCGCCGCGCTGCGCGGGCACGAGGTGCTCGCCGCGACGCGCGAGCGGGCCCAGGCGTGGGAGCGGCGGGCGCTCGACGCGCTGGCGCCGCTGCCCGACGGTGCCGTGCGCGCCGCCCTCGAGACCTTCACACATTCGCTGGTTGACCGGACGGCCTGAACGGCCGATAACCACCCCGGGGTACGGTGCCTGCCGCGGGTGGGCGTCGTGCCGCCGGTTCATCCGAAGGTGGGTCCCGGTCCCGCACCGCGGACCGGCGAGGCTCGTTACCCTTCGGTGACGGCCCGCCGGGGCGCGCCGGGGCCGTGCGCGAGAGGGCACCCCC
>JAEZBT010000340.1 GCA_023426865.1 Actinomycetes bacterium | reverse complement strand
GGTCGTGCGGCTCGCGCTGGTCGTGCGGCTCGGGCCCGGTCGTCATGCCGACCCGGAGGTCCCGGTGCGCACGGCGGGCGGCGCCGACGACGTCGCCCCGGCGGGCAGGAGGTCCTCGCGCGGGGCCGCGGGGTCCTCGCTCCAGGCCCGCACGTCGAGGTCCTCCTCGAACTGCACCGGGCGGCCACGGTTGGCGCCCGTGCCCCAGCGCAGTCGCCCCACCTCCAGACGCCAGAGGGCCGCCGTCGCGCCCATGAGGATGAACGCGAGGCCCGCGTTGAGGCGGAAGGCCATCCCGTCGTAGGTGAACCACGTGACGGCGCTGACGGCCGTCGCCGCGGTCAGGGTCTGGCCCAGCGAGCGCGCCCACGGGTCGGCCGAGTGGTGGTAGACGCCGCGGCCGAGGCCCATGGCGACCAGGAAGAGCGCCGCCATCGTCAGCACCGCCACCACGCCGCCGGTGAGGATCTGCCCGAGGTACTCGTTGTCGAGGAAGAAGTACTGCTCGGGCGTGAAGGTGCCCAGCCCGCGCCCGAACCACGGGCGCTGGCTGATGTACTCCAGGGCCTGCGGGTAGTCCTGGGTGCGGCCCTCGATGCTCGGGTCCTCGTTGAAGAACAGGAACGTGGACGCGAGGGTGCCGAGCACGCCCGGGAAGGCGGCGCGCATCGCCAGCAGGATGAGCCCTGCGGCGAACAGCGCGTTCAGGCGCACGCGCCACGACCACGCGACGCCCGCCACCAGCCCGGCGACGGCCACGCCGAGCACGCTCGCCCGGGAGACGGCGAGCGGGATCGCGAACAGGATCATGAACACCGGCACCCAGTTCCACAGGGAGGGCCGGCGCCCGTCGCGCCCCATGAGCGCGAAGTGGAGTGCGAGCGGCAGGGCGACGGCGAGCACGACGCCGAACTCGATCGGGTGCAGCGCGGTGCTCTGCACGCGCGTGAAGTCGGACCGCTCGACGTTGATGTCGACGTCCTGGAGCGTGAGGCCGGGCACCAGCACGTAGGAGGTCGGGCTGAGCCCGGTGACCCACTGCAGGACGCCCATGGCCGCGAACACGGCGGCCCCGGCCACGACGAGCCGCAGCAGCCGCTCCAGGTGGTCCTTGTCGCGGAGGGCGTCGGCCGTCACCAGGCCGAGCCCGAGGAGCCCGATGACGTTGAAGAGCGCCCGCTCGGCGCCGGCGGCCTCGGGCATGCTGAGCGGGCGCAGGTGCGCGCTGAGGTACGCGATGAGCGACACCGTGCCGAACACCAGGAACATCGTGCGCATCGGCTGGTGGCCGAGCGAGAGGTGGCCGCCGAGGAGCCGGCCCAGGCCGTACAGCAGCGCGGCCCCGAGGGCGATGATCGTGGCCGGGTGCCCGAGGGCGCCGAGCGGCTCGACGATCATCCTCCCCGGGATGAGGAAGGCCGCCAGGAGGAACGCGTAGACCGCGATGAGCGGGTCGCGGCGCAGCCGCGGAGGGCGGCGGCCCGTCGTTGCGGGGGCCGTGGGCTCAGGCATCGGTCCCGTGTCCGCGGGCGCGGCCCACCGTGCTCAGCGACCCGTCAGCGTCCTCCGGTGCCGCGGTCGCCGGGGGCGCGTCCGTCACGCTCGCGGGCGAGGACGCGTGCGCCGGGTGTGCCGGGTGTGCCGGGTGTGCCGCGCCGCTGCGGGCGGCCTCCGTGTGCGCGGGTCGGTCGTGGACGGTGTCGATGCCGCTGGTGTCGGTGCGGGCGGTGTCGGTGCGGGCGGTGTCGTCGTTGTCGGCGCCGCCCGCGCGTGCCGCGCGCCGACGGCGCCCCTGCACGACGGCGTCGGTGACCAGCGCGGCGGCCACGGACAGGATCAGGCCCAGCGCGGCGATGACCGCGAAGACGCGGATGCCTGCCACGGGGTCCTCCTCGGCGGTCGTCGGGATCGACACGGCGACGGCGCGGATGCGGCTCTCGGGCGCCTCGACGGCGCGGCCCTGGAGCGCGGCGATCTCGACGTCGAGGAGCTCGACCAGCCGTGTGGCGCTGGCCACGACCGCGTCCGGGTCCTCGCCGGCGACGTCGAAGTAGATGACCGACTCGTCCTGGGTCACGGCGTAGTCGGCCGTCACGCCCTCGTCGAGGAAGGCGTCGCGCTTGGGTGTCGCGTCCATGAGCGCCACGAGGACCTTGCTGGTCTGGGTGAGCGAGCCGCCGAGCGTCTCGAACGGGTTCACCTCGATCACCTCGCCCGGCTCCTGCCCCGGGACGAGCGAGGGACCCGTGAGCGTGGCAGTGCTGGTGGCGAGGTAGGCCGGGGGGGCCGCCTGCATCTGTGTGTACGCGAAGCCCATCGTGAGGGCGAGCACGGGCACGAAGACGTACCAGCGCCGCGCGCACGCCTTGAGAACAGTCCAGATGTCCATGGATCTCCGTCCGTGGGTGGGGGTGAAACCAGGGCACATCACCGGGCCAGATGGTCATCCTGCCGCATCTCGGCTGATACTTCCGGTCGAGAGCGGGTAAAGTTTCACACGATCTGTCCTTTTTCGTTGCCTCGTCCCCCTGACGCGGAGGGCCGGGAGACGGCCGCGCACCCGCGGCAGACAGGAGCGGCGCATGCGCCAGGACGCACACCCGCAGGCACGCGACATCCCGGTGGTCATCCTCTGCGGGGGCATGGGGACCCGTCTGCGCGAGGCGAGCGAGCGGCTGCCCAAGCCGCTGGTCGACATCGGCGGCCGCCCCATCCTGTGGCACATCATGAAGACCTACAGCGAGCACGGGTTCCGCAGGTTCGTCCTCGCCCTCGGCTACAAGTCCGAGCTCATCAAGCAGTACTTCCTCGACTACCGGCACCTGACCAGCGACTTCACGCTCTCCCTGGCGGGGGGCGAGGCGCCCGTCTTCCACAACTCCGTGGGTGAGGAAGACTGGGAGATCACCTTCGTCGAGACCGGCCTGACGACCGGCACCGGGGCGCGCGTCGCCCGCGTGGCCCAGCACCTCGACGCCCCGCGCTTCGCGCTCACCTACGGCGACGGCATCGGCGCGGTGGACCTGACCTCGCTGGTCGAGCACCACCTGGCCACCGGCCTGACCGGCACGCTCACGGGCGTGCACCCGTCGAGCCGGTACGGCGAGATGCACGTCCAGGGGACGACCGTCGTGGAGTTCAACGAGAAGCCGACGCTCGCCGAGGGCTGGGTCAACGGCGGGTTCTTCCTGTTCGAGCGCGACTTCGTCGAGAAGTACGTCCCGGACGACCCGGGCGTGATGCTCGAGTCCATCCCCCTCCAGCAGCTCGCGCGCGACCGGCAGCTCTCGGTCTTCGAGCACAACGGCTTCTGGATGGGCATGGACACCTACCGCGACTGGACCGAGCTCAACGGCCTGTGGGACGCCGGCACGGCGCCCTGGAAGATCTGGGAGGACTGACCTTGCGCGTTCTGGTCACCGGTACCGAGGGCTACCTCGGCAGCCTGCTCGCCCCGCTGCTCCTGGCCGACGGGCACGAGGTGCTCGGCGTCGACACGGGCTTCTACAAGTACGGCTGGCTGTACCACGGTTCGCCGCGCACCCCCGAGACGGTCGCGCTCGACATCCGCGAGCTCACGCCCCGGCACCTGGCGGGCGTGGACGCCGTCGTGCACATGGCCGAGCTCAGCAACGACCCCATCGGCGACCTCATCGGGGACGTCACCTACGACATCAACCACAAGGGCTCGCTGCGCCTGGCCGAGGTCGCCAAGGCCGCCGGCGTGCAGCGGTTCGTGTACATGTCGTCGTGCTCGGTGTACGGCGTCGCCGACGGCACCGTCGACGAGTCCAGCCCGGTCGACCCGCAGACCGCCTACGCGCACTGCAAGGCGCTGGTGGAGCGCGACGTCGCCCCACTGGCCGACGACGGCTTCTCGCCGACGTTCCTGCGTAACGCCACCGCGTTCGGCGCCTCGCCGCGCATGCGGTTCGACATCGTGCTCAACAACCTCGCCGGGCTCGCGTGGACCGAGCGGCGCATCGCGATGACCAGCGACGGGACGCCCTGGCGCCCGCTGGTGCACGGCCTCGACATCGCCAAGGCGATCCGGATGACGCTCGCCGCCCCGCGCGAGGCCGTGCACGGCCAGGTGTTCAACGTGGGCAGCGACGAGAACAACTATCGCGTCCGCGAGATCGCGGAGATCGTCGCCGCGGAGTTCCCCGGATGCGAGGTGACGTTCGGCCCGCCGAGCGCCGACAACCGCAGCTACCGCGTGGCGTTCGACAAGATCCGGCAGGTGCTGCCCGGGTACGACACCGACTGGGACGCCAAGCGCGGCGCCGCCCAGCTCCGCGAGGTGTTCGAGCGCATCGACCTCGACGCGGGCACCTTCACGGGCCGCGGTCACACGCGGCTGAAGCAGATCGAGTACCTCATGCGCACGCGCCAGGTGGACGACAACCTGTACTGGACGGTCGCCCCGTGATCTTCACCCCGACCGACGTCGAGGGCGCCTGGGTCGTCGACCTCGAGCCGTTCTCGGACGACCGCGGCCTCTTCGCCCGCACGTTCGACGCCGAGGAGTTCGCCGCGCGCGGCATCGAGCCCGGCGTCGCGCAGTGCAACCTGTCGTTCAACCACCGGGCCGGGACGCTGCGGGGCCTGCACCGCCAGGTGCCGCCGCACGCCGAGGGCAAGCTCGTCCGCTGCACGGCCGGTGCGATCGTCGACGTGGCGGTGGACGTGCGGCCGGAGTCGCCCACCTACGGCAAGCACGTCATGGTCGAGCTCTCGGCCGCGAACCGCCGCGCCCTGTGGATACCGCCGTACGCCGCCCACGGCTACCAGACGCTGACCGACGACGCCGAGGTGTCCTACCAGGTCAGCGGCCGGTACGCCCCGGGCGGCGAGCAGGGCTTCCGGTACGACGACCCGGCGTTCGGCATCGCCTGGCCGCTGCCGGTGAGCGTCATCTCGGACAAGGACGCGGCCTGGCCCCTGGTGGGCGGGGCGGCGCCTGCCGCGGGGGAGGCCGGCGCGTGATCATCGTCGACCGGATGCTCGCGCAGCGGGCCGCCGACGGGCGCCCCGTGCGGGCCGCGCTCGCCGGCGCGGGGTTCATGGGCCGGGGCCTGGTGAACCAGATCAGGAA
>JAEZBT010000332.1 GCA_023426865.1 Actinomycetes bacterium | reverse complement strand
CCCCCCGGGGCGGCGGCCCCCAACCCCCACACCACGCGGCGCTTCCACTCCACACGCGACACGTTCGCTCCACACGTGACACGTTCGCTCCACACGTGACACGTTCGCTCCACACGCCGACGCGCGGGGGCGGGCCGCCTACTTCTTGGCCTTGTCCTTGTCGCCGGACGCCTCGGAGGACAGCGCCGCGATGAAGGCCTCCTGCGGGACCTCGACCCGACCGATGGTCTTCATCCGCTTCTTGCCCTCCTTCTGCTTCTCGAGCAGCTTGCGCTTGCGCGTGATGTCGCCGCCGTAGCACTTGGCGAGCACGTCCTTGCGGAGCGCCCGGACGTTCTCGCGGGCGATGACGCGCGCGCCGACGGCAGCCTGGATGGGCACCTCGAACTGCTGGCGCGGGATGAGCTCCTTGAGCTTGCTCGCCATCGCGACGCCGTACGCGTACGCCTTGTCCTTGTGCACGATGGCGCTGAACGCGTCGACCTGCTCGCCCTGCAGCAGGATGTCGACCTTGACCAGGTCACCGGGCTGCTCGCCGGCGGCCTCGTAGTCCAGGGACGCGTAGCCGCGGGTCCGCGACTTCAGCGCGTCGAAGAAGTCGAACACGATCTCCGCCAGCGGCAGCGTGTACCGCATCTCCACGCGCTCCGGCGAGAGGTAGTCCATGCCGCCGAGCTCGCCGCGACGCGTCTGGCAGAGCTCCATGATCGCGCCGATGAACTCGCTCGGGGCGAGGATCGTCGCCCGCACGATCGGCTCGCGGACCTGGGCGATGCGCCCACCCGGGAACTCGCTCGGGTTGGTCACCGTGAGCACCGAGCGGTCCTCCATGGTGACCTCGTAGACGACGTTCGGCGCCGTGGAGATGAGGTCGAGGTCGAACTCGCGCTCGAGCCTCTCCCGGACGATCTCCAGGTGCAGGAGCCCGAGGAAGCCGACCCGGAAGCCGAAGCCCAGGGCGACAGAGGTCTCCGGCTCGTAGACGAGGGCGGCGTCGTTCAGCTTGAGCTTGTCGAGGGCGTCGCGGAGCACCGGGTAGTCCGAGCCGTCAATCGGGTACAGGCCGGAGTAGACCATCGGCTTGGGATCGGCGTAGCCCGCGAGCGAGTGCTCGGCCGGGCGGACCGCGTCCGTCACGGTGTCGCCGACCCTCGACTGGCGCACGTCCTTCACGCCCGTGATGAGGTAGCCGACCTCGCCCACGCCCAGGCCCTTGGTGGGCACCGGCTCGGGCGAGATGACGCCGATCTCGAGGAGCTCGTGCGTCGCGCGGGTCGACATCATCGCGATGCGCTCGCGGTGCGTGAGCCGCCCGTCGACCACCCGGACGTAGGTGACGACGCCGCGGTAGGTGTCGTAGACCGAGTCGAAGATCATGGCGCGGGCCGCGGCGTCGGGGTCGCCCTGCGGGGCGGGCACCTCGTGGACGATGCGGTCGAGCAGCGCGGCCACGCCCTCGCCGGTCTTGCCCGACACCCGCAGCACGTCCGACGGGGCGCCCCCGACGAGCCCGGCGATCTCCTCCGCGTACCGCTCCGGCTGGGCGGCCGGCAGGTCGATCTTGTTCAGCACCGGGATGATGGCGAGGTCGTTCTCCATCGCCAGGTAGAGGTTGGCGAGGGTCTGCGCCTCGATCCCCTGCGCGGCGTCGACGAGCAGGACCGCGCCCTCGCAGGCGGCGAGCGACCGCGACACCTCGTAGGTGAAGTCGACGTGCCCGGGCGTGTCGATCATGTTCAGCGCGTAGGGCGCGAGCGGACCGCCCGGCTCGTCGGCGACCGCCCAGGTCATGCGCACGGCCTGCGACTTGATGGTGATGCCGCGCTCGCGCTCGATGTCCATCCGGTCGAGGTACTGCTCGCGCATCGCGCGCTCGTCGACGACGCCGGTGAGCTGCAGCATGCGGTCGGCGAGCGTGGACTTGCCGTGGTCGATGTGCGCGATGATGCAGAAGTTGCGCAGCAGGTGCGGCGGCGTCGCCGCCGGCTGCACCTTCGCGCTCAGGGCGGCGTCCGGGATCGGGGTCAAGGGCTGGCTCCGTGTGCTGGTGGGTCTGCGCCCCATCGTCCCACGACGCCGGGCCTCGTCCCGCCGGGGCTCGCGTTGCGGGGGCCCACGGGTCGGCGGAGGCTGGGCGTGGGCCCGACGCCCGTCGGGCCATGTCCGCCAGGAGGTCGCCCATGACGTCGTCCGTCGCCAAGATCACCGAACTCAGCGTCCGCTCCGAGACGAGCTTCGAGGACGCCATCGCGTCGGGCATCGCCCGCGCGTCCCAGACCCTGCGCAACGTCTCCGGGGCGTGGGTCAAGGACCAGAAGGTCGAGGTCAAGGACGGGAAGATCGTCGCCTACCAGGTGATGCTCGAGGTCACGTTCGTCCTCGACTGAGAGCAGCCCGACGTGCACCGCCTGGCTCCCGGGCGGTGCACGGTACGGGCGGTTCGTCGCCTCGCGGGCTCGGCTGGTAACATCGGTTCCCGCGTGTCCGCCCAGGTCGGCGGGGCGTCGACGGTCGGTGGCGGCCCCGGCCCTGTCGGGTGTCGGTGGCG
>JAEZBT010000323.1 GCA_023426865.1 Actinomycetes bacterium | reverse complement strand
CCCCCCGGGGGGGGCCCGCGCCTGACGGTGCCGGGGTTGGGGCGCTCAGTCGACCTCGGCCGCCGCGGCCGCGAACTGGCTGGCGTACAGGCGCGCGTACGCGCCGCCCGCCTCGATGAGCTCGTCGTGCGAGCCCTGCTCGACGATCGCGCCGTCCTCCATGACGAGGATGACGTCCGCGTCCCGGATGGTCGACAGCCGGTGCGCGATGACGAACGACGTCCGGCCCTTCCGCAGCGCGGCCATCGCGTGCTGGACGAGCACCTCGGTGCGGGTGTCGACCGAGCTGGTCGCCTCGTCGAGCACGAGGATCGGCGGGTCGGCGAGGAACGCGCGGGCGATCGTCAGCAGCTGCTTCTCGCCGGCGCTGACGTTGCTCGCCTCCTCGTCGATGACCGTGTCGTAGCCGTCGGGCAGCGTCCGCACGAACCGGTCGACGTGCGTCACGTGCGCGGCCTGGGTGACCTCGTCCTCGCTCGCCCCGATCCGGCCGTAGGCGATGTTGTCGCGGATCGTGCCGCCGAAGAGCCACGTGTCCTGGAGCACCATGCCGACGTTGCGCCGCAGCTCCTCGCGGTCCATCCGCGCGACGTCCACGCCGTCGAGCGTGATGCGGCCGCCGTTCAGCTCGTAGAACCGCATCAGCAGGTTGACCAGCGTCGTCTTGCCCGCGCCCGTCGGGCCGACGATGGCGACCGTCTGACCGGGCTCGGCGACCAGAGACAGGTCCTGGATGAGCGGGGCGTCCGGCGAGTAGCTGAACGCGACGTGCTCGAAGGCCACCCGGCCGCGCACCACGTCCGGGCGTGGCCCGTCGGCCGGTTCCGGGGACTGCTCCGGGGCGTCGAGCAGCTCGAACACGCGCTCGGCCGACGCAAGGCCCGACTGGAGCAGGTTCATCATCGAGGCGACCTGCATGATCGGCTGCGTGAACTGGCGCGAGTACTGGATGAACGCCTGGACGTCGCCGAGGCTGATCGCGCCGGACGCCACCCGCAGCGCACCGATGACGGCGATGACCACGTAGTTGAGGTTGCCGATGAACATCATCGCCGGGTGGATGAGGCCCGAGATGAAGTGCGCCTTGAAGGTCGCCTCGTAGAGCGCCTCGTTCTCGGCGTGGAACGTGTCCGACGCCGCCTTCTGCCTGCCGAAGACCTTCACCAGCGCGTGCCCGGTGTACATCTCCTCGACGTGCGCGTTGAGCGTGCCGGTGCGCTGCCACTGGGCCGTGAACTGCGGCTGCGAGCGCTTGGCGATCATCGCCGTCACGACCCCGGACACCGGGATCACGACCAGCGAGATCACCGCGAGCAGCGGGGAGATCCAGAACATCATCGCGAGCACGCCGACGATGGTCAGCACCGAGCTGATGAGCTGGCTCAGCGTCTGCTGCATCGTCTGGGCGATGTTGTCGATGTCGTTCGTGACCCGTGAGAGGAGCTCGCCGCGCGGATGGGAGTCGACGTAGGACAGCGGGACGCGCCCGAGCTTGGCCTGCACCCGCTCACGCAGGCGGAACACCGTCCGCTGCACGATTCCGGTGGTCACCAGGCCCTGGAGGTACCCAAGGAGCCACGCCCCCAGGTAGAGGGCTAGGGCGATCATCAGCACCCGGCGCAGGTCGTCGAAGTCGATGCCGACACCAGGCACGACGCCGTCGGTGGCCGCGATGACGTCCGCCAGCTCCTCCTGACCCTGGGCCCGCAGCCCCTCGACGACCTGCTCCGTCGTCGCCCCCGCGGGGGCCTGCCGGCCGAGCTCGGCGCCCAGGAAGCCGCGGAAGACGACGTCCGTCGCCCAGCCGAGGACCTTCGGGCCGAAGACCGTCCCGGCGACGCTGCCCAGCGTCAGGACGACGACGACGGCGAGGCGCCCCCGCTCGACGCGCAGCTCGCCCAGCAGGCGCTTGAGCGAGCCCCTGAAGTCCAGGGGCTTGGCGGTCGGCATACCCATGGTGTGGCCGAAGGGGCCGCCTCCGCCCCCGGGCCGTCGTGCGGGGGCGTGGCGCCGCCCCTCGCCGCCGGCGGCGGGCGCCGGGGCCTCGGCCGTGGTGCTCGGCGTGCTCTCGGCGTTCGGGGTCCGCGGGCTCATGCCGCCTCCTCCTCGGTCACCTGGGAGAGCACGATCTCCCGGTAGGTCTCGTTGTCGGACATGAGCTCGTCGTGCGTCCCGATGCCGACCACCTCCCCGTCGTCGAGGACGACGATGCGGTCGGCGTGCCGGATGGTGCTCACGCGCTGCGCGACGACGACCACCGTCGCGTCCTGGGTCTCGGGGGCGAGCGCGGCGCGCAGCGCGGCGTCCGTCGCAAAGTCCAGGGCGGAGAACGAGTCGTCGAAGAGGTAGATCTCCGGTCTGCGGACGAGCGCCCGGGCGATCGCGAGACGCTGGCGCTGCCCGCCGGAGACGTTGGTGCCGCCCTGGGTGATCTCGGCGTCGAGCCCGCCCATCTCCCTCACGAAGTCCGCGGCCTGCGCCACCTCGAGCGCGTGCCAGACCTCCTCGTCGGTCGCGTCCTCCTTGCCGTACCGGACGTTGGAGGCGACGGTCCCGCTGAACAGGTAGGGCTTCTGCGGGACGAGGCCGATGGTGCCCCAGAGCGTGTCCAGGGCCAGGTCACGCACGTCGACGCCGTCGACCAGCACCGAGCCCTCGGTGGTGTCGTAGAGCCGCGGCACGGTGCCGAGCAGCGTCGTCTTGCCCGAGCCGGTCGAACCGATGATCGCCGTCGTCTCACCGGGGGCGGCGATGAACGAGACGCCCCGCAGGACCGGGTCGGTCGCACCGGGGTAGGCGAAGCCGACCCCGCGCAGCTCGAGGTGGCCGCGCCCCGCGAGCGCCGTGACGGGCTCGGGCGGCGGGACGACGCTCGTCCGCGCGTCGAGCACCTCGCTGATCCGGCCCGCGGAGACCTCTGCGCGCGGGACCAGCATGAACATCATCACGGCCATCATCACCGAGATGAGGATCTGCATGAGGTAGCTGAGGAACGCGGTCAGCGAGCCGACGCCCAGGCCGTCCTCGATCTCGTAGGCGCCGAACCACAGGACCGCCGCGCTCGACAGGTTCATGATGAGGAACACCGTCGGGAACATGAACGACATGAACCGGCCGACGCGCAGGCCGACGTCCATGAGATCACCGTTGGCGCCGGCGAACCGCTCCTTCTCGTGGGTGTCGCGGACGAACGCGCGGATCACCCGCACGCCGCCGATCTGCTCACGCAGCACCCGGTTGATCGCGTCGATCCGCTTCTGCATCGACTGGAACAGCGGGCGCAGCCGGACGACGGCGAACCCGAGCAGCACGCCGAGCATCGGCACGATCACGACGAGCAGCCAGGAGAGCTCGACGCTCTCCCGCAGCGCCATGATCACGCCGCCGACGAGCATCACCGGCGCCGCGATCATGATGGTCAGGGTCATGTAGACGACCGTCTGTACCTGCATCACGTCGTTCGTCGTGCGCGTGATGAGCGACGGCGCACCGAAACGCCCGAGCTCGCGGGCCGAGAACGTCTGGACGTGGTCGAAGACGCCGGCCCGCAGGTCCCGGCCGATCGACATGGCGACCTTGGCGCCCGCGTACACGGCGCCGATGGACGCGCCGATCTGCACAAGGGTGATCGCGAGCATCAGGCCGCCGAGCCGCATGATGAGCCCGGTGTCGCCCTGCGCCACGCCGTCGTCGATGATGTCGGCGTTGAGGCTCGGCAGGTAGAGGTTGGCGACCGCCTGCACGAGCTGCAGGACGACCACCACGCTCACCATGCCGCCGTACGTGCGCAGCCGGCGGGAGAGCAGCCGGATCAGCATGGGTGGTCCTCCGTGGTCGTGGGACGGACGGCACCGTCGCAGAACAGTGCCGAGAGCTCATGGGGGCCGAGGGCGGGGCCCGGGGCCC
>JAEZBT010000290.1 GCA_023426865.1 Actinomycetes bacterium | reverse complement strand
GTGCCGGGGCCACGTGCCCCGCCACCGGCCCACGGGCCGCTCGTGTGCTCAGACGCTGGTGCTCTGCGGCACGTCCGTGTAGATCGACTCGATCTCGGCGGTGAAGTCCTTGAGCACGCGCTCGCGGCGCACCTTGAGCGAGGGCGTCAGGTAGTCGTTCTCCACCGTGAAGTCGGTCGTGAGCACCGCGTACTTGCGGATCGACTCGGCCCGCGACACGGCCCGGTTCGTCCGCTCGACGGCGCGGTCGAGCGCGGCGCGCACGCGCGGGTGCTCCGCGGCGGTCGCGACGTCCATCTCGGGCAGGTCGTGCGTGGCGAGCCAGCCCGGCAGAGCCTCGGCGTCGAGGGTGACCAGCGCGCCGATGAACGGCTTGGCGTCGCCCACGACGACGACCTGGGACACCAGCGGGTGGCCGCGCAGGCGGTCCTCGAGCACCGCGGGGGCCACGTTCTTCCCACCCGCCGTGACGATGATCTCCTTCTTGCGGCCGGTGATCCGCAGGCAGCCGTCCTCGTCGAGCGAGCCGAGGTCGCCCGTGTGGAACCAGCCGTCCCGGACGGCGTCGGCGGTCGCGGCCTCGTTCTTGTGGTACGCCCCGAAGACCTGGACGCCCTGGACGAGGATCTCGCCGTCCTCGGCGATCCGGACGGCGGTGCCGGGCAGCGGCGGGCCGACCGTCCCGATCTTCACGCTCTCGGGGACGTTCACGTTGGTCGGGGCCGTGGTCTCCGTGAGGCCGTAGCCCTCGAGGACGGTCAGGCCCATGCCGCGGTAGAAGTGCCCGAGGCGCTCACCGAGGGGGGCGCCGCCGGAGATCGCCCACGCCGCCTGGCCGCCGAGCAGCGCCCGGAGCTTGTGCAGCACGAGCACGTCGGCGACCTTGTGCTGGAGCCGCAGCCATGGGCTCGGCCCCTTCGGCGTGTCCAGGGCACGGGAGTAGACGATCGCCGTCTTGGCCGCGCGCTGGAAGATGCCGCGCTTGCCGCCGGCGGCGGCCTTCTGCTCGGCCGAGTTGTAGACCTTCTCGAAGACGCGCGGCACCGAGAGGATGAACGTCGGGCGGAACGTGCCGAGGTCCGCGACGAGGTTCTTGGTGTCGGGCGTGTGCCCGAGCACGGCGCCCGCCGGCACGACGAGCACCTCGATGAACCGCGCGAAGACGTGGGCGAGCGGCATGAACAGCAGGGTGCGCGAGCCGGGCGGGCACACCTGCGCGCCGAGCTTGGCCACCGCGTTCAGCGAGAGGTCGACGAAGTTGCCGTGGGACAGGACGACGCCCTTCGGGCGGCCGGTGGTGCCGGAGGTGTAGATGATCGTGGCGGGGTCGGCGGCCCGGGCGTGCGTGCGCCGTCGGGCGATCTCCTCGTCGGGCACGTCGGCGCCGTCGGCCACGAGCGTGTCGATGGCGCCCCCCTCCAGCACGAGCACGTCGCGCAGCCCGGGGAGCTGGTCGCGGACCTGAGCCACCACCTCGTCGTGGTGCGTGGTCTCGACCACCAGGAGGCGGACGTCGGCGTCGGACAGGATCCAGTGCACCTGCTCGGCGGACGACGTCTCGTACAGGGGCACGGGCACCGCGCCGGCGAGCCAGGTGGCGAAGTCGAGGATCGTCCACTCGTACCGCGTGCGGCTCATGATGCCGACGGACTGGCCGGGCTCGACGCCGCGCGCGACGAGCCCCTTGGCGACGCGCGTGACCAGCGTCTCGAACTCGCGCGCGGTCACGGGCAGCCACGGACCGTCGGGGCTCTCCTTGTGCTCGATGAAGGGTAGGTCGGCGGACGCTGCGACGCGTGCGGCCAGAAGACCCGGGATGCTCGCGGCTGGGTCGGCCGGCACCACGGCGGGTACGGCGAACTGATCCATGCTGACTCCCTTGGCAGACGGATGAAGACCTGAATGTAACGGTCTGCGCGCCAACGATCATCCCGGCACGGGCTCCCCAGGAGTCGGTAGCCTTCCCCGAGGGGGCGGCCGAGTGCACCCGGACGGACCCACCTGAACCCCGAAAACCCCCGACGACGGCCGAGGAAACAACGCGATGCACGCAATCGGAGTGGACATCGGCGGCACCAAGATCGCCGCCGGTGTCGTGGACGACGACGGCCGGATCGTCGCCAAGACCAAGCGCAAGAGCCGGGGCCTCGACGTCGACGCCCTGGACGACGCCATCGCCGACGCGTGCCTCGAGCTCGCCGGGGGGTACCAGGTCGGCGCCATCGGGCTGGCGGCTCCCGGGTTCATCGGTGCGGACCAGGCGACCGTCCGCTTCACGCCCAACCTCCCGTGGCGGGACCACCCGCTCCGCGACCGGGTCGCCCAGCGCCTGGGTCTCGACCTGCCGATCGTCGTCGAGAACGACGCGAACGCCGCGGGGTGGGCCGAGTTCCGGTTCGGCGTCGGCCGGCAGGTGCAGGACATGGTGCTCCTGACGCTCGGGACGGGCGTCGGCGGTGCGGTCATCGCCGGCGGGCACCTGATCCTCGGCACGTGGGGGGTCGCGGCGGAGCTCGGGCACATGCGGCTCGTGCCCGACGGCGAGCTCTGTGGGTGCGGCCAGCGCGGCTGCCTGGAGCAGTACGGGTCGGGCTCCGCGCTCGGCCGGGAGGCCCGCGCCGTGGCCGTCGCCGACCCGGCGCGCGCGGCGAACCTCATCGCGCTCGCCGACGGGGACCCGAAGGACATCAAGGGGCCCCTGGTGACGAAGGCGGCCGTGGCGGGCGACCCGCTCGCCGTCGAGCTGCTCGCGGGCCTGGGCCGCTGGGTCGGGGAGGGGTGCGCGTCACTCGCGGCCGTGCTCGACCCGGAGCTCTTCGTGCTCGGCGGCGGCGTGGCCGCGGCGGGCGACCTGGTCCTCCTGCCCGTGCGCGAGGCGTTCTCGGAGCACCTCTCGGCGCGTGGCTACCACCCGGAGGCCCGGATCGAGCTCGCCGCCATGGGCAACGAGGCGGGCATCGTCGGGGCCGCCGACCTCGCCCGGCACTGACG
>JAEZBT010000135.1 GCA_023426865.1 Actinomycetes bacterium | reverse complement strand
CACCTCGGGCACGCGCGCGGCCGCGGCGTCGGCGCGCTCGCGCAGGGTGCGCACGACATGGCGCACCTCGGTGTGCCGCTCCGCCTCGTTGCGGGGCATGTGGGCGTGCCCCCGGGGGGCCACCGGGATCGCCGTGCGCAGCGCCCGGTGCATCTGGGCGGTGGTGCGTCCGAGGTCGGCCGCGAGATCCCCGAACGACGTGCCGGACCGGGCGTGGTCGCACGCGAGCTCGAAGCCGTCCCGCGCCCCCTGCACCAGCTCGCTCAGGACTCCCAGGTGCCCGATGGCGAGGCTCCCGTCGGGCAGCTCCCACCCGCCGGGCAGCCACGCGAGCGGGCGCGGGACGCCGGTCCAGCCGGCGTGCGAGAGCGCGAGCGGCACGTCGACGTCGGGGTTCGGGCCGAGCGTGACGACGCGGAAGACCTTGAGGATGCCCGGCCGGTCGGCGTCGGGCAGCAGGACCGAGGTGTTCGACTGCTCGCCCGCAGCGACCCTCGGGTGTCCGATGCGGGTGGGCGCGGCGCCGTCGTCGTGGGCGACGGCCAGCCAGGCGCGCACGAAGGCAGGGTCGTGCGGTCCGTCGACCAGGACGCCGCCGGGCACGCGGGCGATCGCCCCCGGCCCGCCAGGGGGCACGGCCTCGTCGGGGCGCAGCACGGTGGGGACCTGGAGGACGGCACCGCTCGGCAGGGCGAGCAGGTGCACCCGGACGGCCGCCTCGTCGAGGGGGTCGGGCAGGTTCACGACGGCCACGCGGTCGAGCACGGCCGCGGAGCCCTTCGCCGGGAACCAGCGTTGCGACGGGACCCACGCGCGCAGGGCGTCGAGCTCGGCGTCGTCGGGCACCCGGGTGCCCCGGACCGGCTCGGCCGTCGTGTCCAGCTCCGGCATCCCTACCCCCTCGGGTTCCTCCTCGGTCAGTGCTCGGCGGCTGCGGGCCCGCCCCGGCTCAGCCGGCGTCCGGTGGCGTCACTGTCAGCCAGAAGAAGTCGCGCGAGCCGAGCGTCAGGAGCACCTCGCCGCGCGGTCCGACGTCGGGGAAGCGTGCGCCACCGAAGGCGTCCGCGACGTGGTGCCCGGCGTGGTCGGGCAGCCGCAGCACCGCCGCGCGTGGTGTCGACGCGAGGTTGGCCACGCACAGCATGGTCTCTTCCGGCGACGTGCGCAGGTACGCGAGCACCGCGTCGTTGTCGGTGGGGAGCACCACGAAGTCCCCGGTGCCGAACACCGGGTGCTGCCGGCGCACCGAGAGCATGCCGTGCACCCAGTGGAGCAGCGACGTCGGCTGCGCGAGCTGCGCCTCGACGTTCGTCGTGGCGTAGTTGTGCACGAGCGACTGGATGACCGGGAGGTAGAGCTTGCCCGGGTCTGCCGTCGAGAAGCCCGCGTTGCGGTCCGGCGTCCACTGCATGGGCGTGCGGACCGCGTCACGGTCGGGCAGCCAGATGTTGTCGCCCATGCCGATCTCGTCGCCGTAGTACAGGCAGGGGCTGCCCGGCAGGGAGAGGAGCAGCGCGTGGGCGAGCTCGATCTCGGCGCGGGAGTTGTCGAGCAGGGGGGCGAGCCGGCGCCGGATCCCGACGTTCGCGCGCATCCGGGGGTCGGGCGCGTACCAGCCGTACATCGCCGCGCGCTCCTCGGTGGAGACCATCTCGAGCGTGAGCTCGTCGTGGTTGCGCAAGAACGTGCTCCACTGCGCACCGCGGGGGATCGGCGGGGTGTCGGCGAGGATGTCGACGATCTGCGTCGCCCGCTGGTCCTTGACGGCGTAGAAGATGCGCGGCATCACGGGGAAGTGGAAGCACATGTGGCACTCCGGCTCGTCCTCCGTGCCGAAGTACGGGGCGACGTCGCGCGGCCACTGGTTGGCCTCGGCCAGCAGGATCCGGCCGGGGAACTCCTCGTCCACCATCGCGCGGAGCTCGCGCAGGTAGGAGTGCGTGCGGGGCAGGTTCTCGCAGTTCGTCCCCTCCTCCTCGAAGAGGTAGGGCACGGCGTCGAGCCGGAAGCCGTCGACGCCGAGGCGGAGCCAGAACCGGGCGACGTCCTTCATCGCCTCGCGCACGGCGGGGTTCTCGAAGTTCAGGTCCGGCTGGTGGCTGAAGAACCGGTGCCAGAAGTACTGCCGCCGTACCGGGTCGAACGTCCAGTTGGACGTCTCGGTGTCGACGAAGATGATCCGCGCGCCCTCGTAGCGCGTCGGGTCGTCGCTCCACACGTAGAAGTCGCCGTAGGGCCCGTCGGGGTCGGACCGGGACGCCTGGAACCACGGGTGCTGGTCGCTGGTGTGGTTCATCACCATGTCGATCACCACCCGCATGCCGCGCGCGTGCGCCTCCTCCATGAGCTCGGCGAAGTCGTGGAGCGTCCCGTACTGCGGCGCGATGGCCGTGTAGTCCGAGACGTCGTACCCGCCGTCGCGCAGGGGGGAAGGGAAGAACGGCGGCAGCCAGAGGCAGTCCACGCCGAGCCACTGGAGGTACTCCAGCCGCTCGATCAGCCCGCGCAGGTCGCCGGTGCCCTGCCCCGAGGAGTCCGAGAACGCGCGCAGCATCACCTCGTAGAAGACGGCGGTGCGGTGCCACTGCGGGTCCTCGCGCAGGCCCGGGCGGGAGAGGTCCGGCAGCTGGTGGGTGGGGTGGGGTCGCGGGGGCAGGGCGCGGGCCGGGTCGACGGCGGGAGAGGTCGTCGTCACAGGGTCCTCACACCGATGACGTGCGCCACCTGCTCGAGCGGGTCGAGGCGCACGTACGGGTGCGCGCCCCAGCCGAAGACGGCGCCGGAGAGCAGGTCGTGCGCGGCGAACGCGGGGGCGGCCGGGTCGGTCGTCGGCGTGACGCCGATCGCGGCCAGGTCGAGGTCGATCGTCGACTCCTGGGTGTGGTGCGGGTCGAGGTTCACGACCACGAGGACGGCGTCGGCGACGCCGTCGGGGGACTGCTCGGCGGTGACGCGCCGCGAGAAGCAGAGCACCTGGTCGTTGGTCGTCGGGTGCACGGTCAGGCCGCGCAGGCGCTGCAGCGCGCGGTGCTCGCGGCGCAGGTCGTTGAGCTGGGTCAGCAGGCGGGAGATCCCGATGGCCTCGGCGGCGGCCCAGTCGCGCGGCTTGATCTCGTACTTCTCGTTGTCGATCTGCTCCTCGACGCCCGGGCGGGGGACGTTCTCGACGAGCTCGTAGCCGGAGTAGACGCCCCACGTGGGCGCCCCGGTCGCGGCGAGCACCGCGCGGATCGCGAAGGCCGCCGTCCCACCGTGCTGCATGTACGGCGTGAGGATGTCGTGCGTGGTGGGCCAGAAGGAGGGCCGCATGTACGCGGCCGGCGGGCCGGACACCTCGGCGAGGTACTCGGCGAGCTCGGTCTTCGTGTTCCGCCAGGTGAAGTACGTGTACGACTGGTGGAACCCGATCCGCGCGAGCGTGTGCATCATCGCGGGCCGGGTGAACGCCTCGGCGAGGAAGAGGACCTCCGGGTGCGCGTCGTTGACCTCGGCGATGAGCCGCTCCCAGAACGTCAGCGGCTTGGTGTGCGGGTTGTCGACCCGGAACGCCGTGACGCCGTGGTCGATCCACACCTGCAGCACCCGGCGGATCTCCGCGTAGATCTCCTCGGGGTCGTTGTCGAAGTTCAGCGGGTAGATGTCCTGGTACTTCTTCGGCGGGTTCTCCGCGTAGGCGATCGAGCCGTCGACGCGCGTCGTGAACCCCTCGGGGTGCTCGTGCACCCAGGGGTGGTCGGGGGAGCACTGGAGCGCGAGGTCGAGGGCGACCTCCATGCCCAGCTCACGGGCGCGGGCCACGAACGCGTCGAAGTCGTCGAACGTGCCGAGGTCGGGGTGGATGGCGTCGTGCCCGCCGTCGGGCGAACCGATCGCATAGGGCGAACCCGGGTCGGTCGGGGCCGGCGTGAGGGAGTTGTTGCGGCCCTTGCGGTACGTCGTCCCGATGGGGTGGACCGGCGTGAGGTAGACGACGTCGAACCCCATCTCCGCGATCGCGGGGAGCCGCTCGGCGGCCGTGCGCAGGGTCCCGGACCGCCAGACCCGCGCCTCCGCGTCCCAGGCCGCTCCCTCCGACCGGGGGAAGAACTCGTACCAGGAGCCGTAGAGCGCGCGCTCGCGCTGGACCACCAAGGGGTACGTGGCGGACGTGCTGACGTGCTCGCGGAACGGCTCGGCGGCCAGCGCCGCGTGCACCTGGTCGGACGTGCCCGCGGCCAGGCGGGCCTGCGGGGGGCGCCGGGTGTCGCGCAGCCCGATGACGCCGTCGTGCAGCGCGCGGGCGACGGGCTCCGGGAGCCCGGGCCGGTCGGCGGCCCGCTCCAGCAGCGCCGCGCCCTCCGCGAGCATGAGCTCGACGTCCACACCGGCGCCGATCTTGATGCTGGCGTCGTGCTCCCACGTGCCGTACGGGTCGGACCAGCCCTCGACGCGGAACGCCCAGCGACCCTCGGCGTCGGGTACGAGGTCGGCGCGGTAGGTGTCCAGGCCGGCGTTGACGACGCTCATCCGGACCGAAGCGTGGTCGGTGCCGTCCGGGGCCACGAGCACGGCGGTGGCGGCGACGGCGTCGTGCCCCTCCCGGAACACGGTCGCGGTGACCTCCACGGCCTCGCCCACGACGGCCTTGGCCGGCCAGCGGCCGCACTCGACCACGGGC
>JAEZBT010000123.1 GCA_023426865.1 Actinomycetes bacterium | reverse complement strand
GTCCAGGGTGGCGCCGTCGGCCAGCTCCAGGTGGGTGCCGCCGCCGTCGGTCCGGGTGGCCCGGGCGAGCGAGGCGCCGAACCGCACGTCGACGCCCAGGTCGGCCAGCGACGCCGCGACGGCCTCGCCGGCGAACGCCTCGAACGCCGGCAGCAGCCGGTCGCCCCGGACGAGGAGCGTGACGCGCGCGCCCAGGTCCGCGAAGGCCGTGGCCATCTCCGTCGCGACCACCCCGCCGCCGACGATCGCGAGCGCACCCGGGACGTCGTGGACCGCCGTCGCCTCCGGGCTGGTCCACGGCTCGACGTCCGCCAGGCCGGGCACGTCCGGGAGCACCGGCGTGCTGCCGGTCGCGACGACGACGGCGTGCCGCGCCTCGAGGACGACCGTGGCGCTGTCGTCGGGGGTGACCTCGACGCGGCGCGGGCCGGTCAGGCGGCCGCGCCCGCGGACGAGCCGGATGCCGACGCTCTCGAGCCACTCGACCTGGGAGCCGTCGTCCCAGCCGTGCACGATGGCGTCCCGGCTCGCCAGCGTCGCGGCGACGTCCACACCGCCGGTGACCGCCCCCGCAGCGCCCGCGACCGCCCGCGCCTGCGCGAGCACGGCACCCGGGCGCAGCAGCGCCTTCGACGGCATGCAGGCCCAGTAGGAGCACTCGCCCCCGACCAGGTGCTCCTCGACGATCGCAACGCTCAGGCCGGTTCGCCCGGCCCGGTCGGCGACGTTCTCCCCGACGGCCCCGGCGCCGAGGACGACGACGTCGACGGTCAGGCTGGAGGGTGCGGGCGCGGGTGCCGGCCGGGTGGCGGGCGTGGTGGTCTCGGTCACGGCGGGTCTCCTCCGACGCGGGGTGGGACCCGGCCCATGATCCGTCGCGATCGTCGCGGGCGGAACCCCCGCGCGTCACCGGACGACACCGGGCCCCCGGGGACTGTCGTCCTCCGAGGGCCCGGGTCGTCCGGCCGGGTCGGCTACTTGATGACGCCGCCCGGGTAGGTCAACGCGGCGCCGGTCGGCGACGTGTTCCCGGTGAAGGTCAGCGCCGTCGAGCCTGGGGCGAGGTAGCCCGAGCGGCCGTTGCCGAGCACGGAGGAGGTGATCGAGAGCCCGCCACCGCCGTTGGAGAGCACGTAGCTCCCGCCGAGCAGCCGCGAGCCGGTCACCGTGACGTTGCGGTTGCCACCGTTGGCGTTCTGGAGCATGAGCGCCACGTTCTGGCCGGCCGCGTAGCTGCCGAGGTCGACCACGACGTTCTGCAGCGCGAGCCCGTCGACGCCGCGGGCGATGACGCCCTCGTACGACCCGCCGGAGCTCACGACCGGGTTGTGCACCCACGAGTCCGTGATGACGACACCCTTGGCGGGTCCGCTGTCGGAGACCACGAGGATGCCGTCCTTGCCGGACAGCCCGAACACGTCGATGCGCGTGAGCCGGGCGTTCGCGGTGCCCGAGAGGGCCACGGACCCGAACTCGGAGTCCTCGACGACGATGTTGTCGCCGCTGAAGACCGCCTCGCCGGTCACCCGGACGTTGCGCAGGGTGAGGTTCGAGCCCGCGAACGTCACGTTCCCCGTGATGACCTTGTTCGAGATGGTCGTGTTCGCCGTGCTCACCCAGCCGCCCTTCATGGACGTCAGGGCCGCGCCGCTCACGACGCCGGTGTTCGCCGCCGTCGGGGTCGCCGAGGTCGGCGGCGTGGGCGTCGGGGTGGGCGTGGGCGTCGGCGTCGGGGTGGGCGTCGGCGTCGGGGTGGGCGTGGGCGTCGGCGTGGGCGTGGGCGTCGGCGCGGGCGTCGTCGTCGTGACGATCGTCGTGCCGTTGCAGACGAGCGACATGCCGCTGGTGTCCGCGTTGCCGGTGAAGACCGACGGCGCGGGGGACGACGGGAAGAGGATCCCCCAGTTGCCGAGGCCGAACGTCGAGCCGGTCATGTGCACGTTGCTCGCGAACGTGTAGAGCACGTAGCCGCCGCCGGTGAGTCGCGAGTCCTTGACGGTGACGTTCCGGTTGCCGCCGTTGGCGTTCTCGAGGAACAGGGCCGCGTTGTACTGCGGCTTCCACGTGCCGAGCTCGATGAGCGTGCGCTCGAGGGTCAGGCCGTCGACGCCGCGCACCTGCATGCCGTCGTAGTGCGACTCCGGCAGCACCTGCGGGTTGTGGATCCACGTGTCGCGGATGGCGACGTTGCGCACGGCGCCGGTGTCGGCGGTGATGTGCACGCCGTCCTTGCCGGTCGTGCCGAAGACGTCGACGCGCGCGACCGAGACGTTCTCGGTGCCTGAGAACGACAGGGCGCCGAACTCGGAGTCCTCGATGACGACGTTGTCGCCGCGGAAGATCGCCTCGCCGGTCACGCGGACGTTGCGCAGGGTGAGGTTCGAGCCGGTGAACAGCACGTTCCCGGAGATGACCTTGTTGGCGATGGTGCCGGTGGTCCCCACGGTGCCGCCCGACATCGTCGCGAGCGTCGCGCCGCTGACGACGCCGGTCGTCGCGGCCGTCGGCAGACCGGTGGGCGCCGTCGCGGGCGTCGGATCCGGAGTCGGTGTCGGTGTCGGCGTCGGGGTGGGCGTGGGCGTGGGTGTGGGCGTCGGGGTCGGCGTAGGCGTCGGAGCCGGCGCGGTGCCGGACTCGACGATCGTCCCGCCGGACCAGCTCAGGGCTGCGCCGGTCGCGCTGACGTTCCCGGAGAACGTGGTGATGCCGTTCGAACCCGGGTACACGTAGCCGAAGTTGCCGCGGGCGATCTGGGTGCCCGTGAACTGGACGTTGCTGGCGAACGCGTACAGCGTGTAGCCGCCGCCGGAGAGCCAGGAGTCCTTCACGCTGATGTTCCGGTTGCCGCCGTTCGCGTTCTCGAGGAACAGGGCGCTGTTGTGCTGCGGGACGTACGCGCTGCCGGTCTCGACGAGCGTCCGCTCGAGCGTCAGGCCGTCCACGCCGCGCACCTGGATGCCGTCGTAGTGCGAGCCTCCGGTGACCTTGGCGCCGTGGATCCACGAGTCGCGGATGACCACGTTGCGCACGGGCCCGGAGTCGGAGGTGATGTGCAGGCCGTCGTGGCCGGTGTTGCCGAACACCTCGACGCGGCTGGCCTGCAGGCCGGCGGTGCCGGAGAGCGACCACGAGCCGAACTCGGAGTCCTCGATCACGACGTTGTCGCCGGTGAACAGCGCGTGCCCGGTCACGCGGACGTTGCGCACGGTGAGGTTCGAGCCGGCGAACGTCACGTCGCCGGTGATGACCTTGTTCGCGATGGTGGTGCCACCGGTCGAGTTCCAGCCGCCGCTCATCGCGGTGAGCGTGGCGCCGGTGACGACGCCGGTGCTGCCGGCGTCGGGCTTGCTCGCGGCCTGGGCGGTGGTCGGCACCGCCACGAGGCCGGTCAGGAGGAGCGCCAGGGCGCCCCAGGTACGGATCCGCATCATTGTCCCCTTACGGCCGCCGAGGTCTCGGTCGGCCGCGGGGTGTTCCGGCTCGTCGGGCCGCCACCTGAAGGGGACCTAGGTCGCCCACCCGGTCGGAAGCGGGAGAAAAAACGGCTGATCATCGTGAAAACGGGACCTTGGTCCCCCGCCCGGGGTGTCCGTCACCACGTGCCGCGATCGCGGCGCGGTTCTGCACGGCGCGGGGCGCGTCATCGCCCGCCGGACCCGCGGACTTGTCCGTTCAGGCGCGCGTCGTCGCAGGTCAGCGCGAAGCGCATCGTTGCAGCCCGCGCCTACGCGGCGACGTCGACGACGAGCGCCCGATGGTCCGACAGCCCGGTGTCGACGGCCGTCCCCGGCCCGTCGGCGGTCACGTGGCCGTCGGCGAGGACGTGGTCGAGCTGGCGGCGCGGCGCGTCAGCGGGGAACGTGTCGGCCGTGGCGAGCGAGCGCCACCCGGTGAGCCGCTCGGGCAGGTGGCCGCGCAGGTTGAGGTCGCCCATGAGCACCACCGGCCGCGCGTGCCCGGCCAGCGACGCCACGAGGCGCCGCAGCTGCACGGCGTTCCACCCCGGCACGAACGTCAGGTGCGTGGCGACGACGGTGACCCGGCCGTCCGGGCCCTCGACGTCGGCCGCCAGGGCGGCGCGCGGCTCGTCGTGCACGAGGGTGGGCGGGTCGCCGCACCGGAACGAGACGGGGACGGGACCCGGCAGCGCCGCGAGCGTGCGCGTGTGCCAGCCGACCACCGGGTACCGGCTGACCAGGGCGATGCCGTACGCGGCGGTGTCGGGCTGGAGGTCGCCGGTCGCGGCGCTCCACACGCCCGGCGTGCCGGTCAGCGTCGCCACGAACCGGTGGTGGTCGGCGCCCAGCGCCTCGGCCGCGACCGCCGTCAGGTCCGCCCCGTGCGAGCGTGGCTGGTCGCGGTCCACCTCCTGGAGCGCGAGCACGTCGGCGTCGAGCCCCGCGACGGCCGTCGCGAACCTGTCCAGGTTCACCTCGCCGTCGGCCGGGGAGCGGCCGTGCAGGATGTTGAACGTCGCCAGGCGCATCGCTCCGAGTCTCGCGCGCCCCCGGCCGCGCCGCACCCGGACCGGCACCCCGCCCGGCCCGACGCGCGGCCCGGCGCGACCTCCTGTACACACGGTGCATGGCCACCGACGACGCGCGGGCCGCGCTGCACGACGGCCTCCGGCTGGCTGCCGTCGCGCTCGCCGAGGCCGACATCCCCTACGCGCTCTGCGGTGGGTACGCCGCGTGGGCGCGCGGGGCGCCGGAGCCCGACCACGACGCCGACTTCGTCATCCGCGAGCAGGACATCGAGGTCGCGCGCAGCGCGATCGCGGAGGCGGGCCTGGACGTCCAGCAGCCGGCCGAGAACTGGCTCTTCAAGGCGTTCCACAAGGGCGCGCTCGTCGACGTGCTGTTCCGGATGTGCGGTGAGCAGGTGGACCAGGGGCTCTTCGAGCGCGCGGACACCATGGAGGTCCTGGCCGTCCGCATGCCGGTGCTGAGCGCGACGGACGTCCTCGCCGGGCAGCTCAGCGTCCTCGCGGAGCACTACTGCGACATGGGCCACCTGCTCCCGATCGCCCGGGCGCTGCGCGAGCAGATCGACTGGTCCTACGTGCGCCGCGCCGTCGACGACAACCCCTACGCGCGGGCGTTCCTCTTCCTCACCGACGAGCTCGGCATCACCGGGCCGCCCGCGACGGCGGAGGGGGCCCAGGCCCCGTCGCCTGCCCCGTGAGGCCCACGCGGAGGCCCTCCCGCGCTGCTACGTTCCCCGCATGCCCCCCACCGGCGGTGACCTTGCGGCCCTGCTGCGCAGCAGGGTCCCGCTCGTCGTCCTCGAGACCAGGGACGAGGCCCGCGCCGTCGCCCAGGTCCTGGAGGCGGCCCGGCAGTCGAACCCGCCGCCGCCGGTGTTCGAGTGGGCGGCGACGCGCGGCCTCAAGCGGATCGACCTGGACATCGGGCCGGCGCAGGGCTTCAACGCGGCGCCCGAGAAGGTCCTGGCCTTCCTTCTCGACGCGGTCCCGGGCGTCTACGTGATGCTGGACCTGCACCCGTACCTGACCGAGCCCACGCTCGTCCGCCTCATCAAGGACATCTGCCTCGGCTACGACGCCCGCCCCCGCCACTTGGTCCTGGTGAGCAACGAGGTCGAGCTTCCCGAGGAGCTGACCCACCTGGCCGCGCGCGTCGCGCTGGCCTACCCCGACGCCGCAGAGCGCCGCGCCATCGTCGACGAGGTGGCCCGCGAGTGGGTGGCCCAGACCAGGACGGCCGTGCGTGCGGACGAGACCTCGGTGGCCCTCCTCGTGGAGAACCTCGCGGGCCTGCCGGTCACGGACGTGCGTCGCCTCGCGCGCACGGCGATCTTCAACGACGGCGCGGTCACCGCCGCCGACGTCCCACTCGTCGCCAAGGCGAAGTACGAGCTGCTCGAGCGCGGCGGGGTCCTGACCTTCGAGCACGACCCGGCGGACATCGGCGACCTCGCCGGCATGGGCCGCGTCAAGGAGTGGCTCGAGATCCGCCGCCCGGCCTTCAACGGCTCCGCCCCCCAGCTCGACCCGCCGCGCGGCATCCTGCTGCTCGGCGTCCAGGGCTGCGGCAAGAGCCTCGCCGCGAAGGTCGCGTCGAAGGTGCTCGGGGTACCGCTGCTGCGGATGGACCTGGCGGCCGTGCACGACAAGTACGTGGGTGAGTCGGAGCGCAAGCTCCGCGAGAGCCTCGCGGCGGCCGAGGTGATGTCCCCGTGCGTCGTCTGGATCGACGAGATCGAGAAGGGCCTGGCCACCTCCGACGGCGACGCGGGCTCGTCCCAGCGGGTCCTCGGCACCTTCCTCACCTGGCTCGCGGAGCGCGACGGGCGCGTGTTCGTCGTCGCGACGGCGAACGACATCTCCCGCCTCCCGCCCGAGCTGATCCGCAAGGGCCGGTTCGACGAGACCTTCTTCGTCGACCTGCCGACGATCGAGGTGCGCGAGCAGGTGTTCCACATCCACGCCGGGTCGCGGGGCATCACCCTCACCGACGAGGCGGTGCACGCGCTCGCGCTGGCCACCGAGGGCTTCTCGGGCGCGGAGATCGAGCAGGTGGTCGTCTCGGCCGCCTACGCGGCGCACGCCGACGGCGTCGCGGTGAACGCCCAGCACCTGCTGCGGGAGGCCGCCGCCACGCGGCCCCTGTCGGTCGTCATGGCCGAGCAGGTCGAGGCGCTGCGGCAGTGGGCCCGGCCGCGCACGGTCCCGGCCGACTGACACCCGGGCTTCCCCGAGGACGAGCGGCCGCGCCGCCAGGTCGCGCCCGACGACGACCCGGACTTCGTCCAGGGTCTGCGGGCCGAGCGGGAGCGCGAGCGCCGGCTGGACCAGTGGGAGGCGCGCCTGAACCGCGGGCCCTGTCGCGCGCGCGGCGGTGCGGGCATCATGGACTCAGTCGGAGGTTCGACGCGGGTCCGACGGGAGGCTGCCATGAGAGCGTCGGTGGGCGACGAGGTCGTCGTCGAGTCGGGGCACATTGCCGGTCACGTACGGCACGGCCGGGTGGTCGAGGTGCGCCACCCGGACGGGACGCCCCCGTTCCTCGTCGAGTGGGCGGAGACGGGCGAGCGGACGCTGGTCTTCCCGGGTCCGGACACGCGGGTCATCCGCCCGACGGCCTGAGGCCCAGCGCGACTGAGGCTCAGCGGGCCTGGACCACGCGCACGACGGTCCCGGCGCCGCTCGTCGCGTCCGCCGGCCGGATGGTCAGGTCGTCCGCGAGCTGTCGTGCGATCCACAGGCCACGCCCGCGCTCGGCGTCCCTGCGCGGCAGCGCCTCGCCGCGGGAGCGGCCCCCGGGCGTG
>JAEZBT010000195.1 GCA_023426865.1 Actinomycetes bacterium | reverse complement strand
CCGCGGTCCCCCTCGCGCCCGGCGCCGGGCTCGGCGTCGAGGGCCTCACGCCGCTGCGCGTGCCGAACGCCGACTTCTACCGGATCGACACGGCGCTGCTCGTCCCGGAGGTCGATCCGGACGGCTGGAGCCTGGAGCTCCGCGGGATGGTCGACCGCCCGTTCACGCTCGACTACGCCGAGCTCCTCGAGCTCGCGACGGTCGAGGCCGACGTCACCCTCGCCTGCGTGTCGAACGAGGTCGGCGGCGGGCTCGTCGGGAACGCGCGCTGGCAGGGCGTGCCGCTGCGCGACCTGCTCGAGCGCGCCGGCGTCCAGCCCGGCGCGACGCAGATCATCGGGCGCTCCGTCGACGGCTTCACCGCAGGCTTCCCCGTCGAGCTCGGCCTGCGGGAGGGCACCGGGCCGGGCGACGTCGGCGCGCTGGTCGCCGTCGGGATGAACGGCGAGCCGCTGCCGCAGGTGCACGGGTTCCCGGCGCGGCTCGTCGTGCCCGGCCTGTACGGCTACGTGTCGGCGACCAAGTGGCTCAGCGCGATCGAGCTGACCACGTTCGACGAGGAGGGCTACTGGATCCCGCGCGGCTGGTCCCGCGAGGGCCCGATCAAGACGCAGGCACGCATCGACGTCCCTCGCCGGGGCGGCGTGCCGGCCGGGCGGCAGCCGGTCGCGGGGGTCGCGTGGGCCCCGAGCCGCGGCATCGAGCGCGTCGAGGTGCGCGTCGACGACGGCCCGTGGCAGGAGGCGCGGCTGTCGGACTCGCTCGGCGTCGACGCCTGGCGGCAGTGGGTGTGGGAGTGGGACGCGACGCCGGGCACGCACACGCTCACCGCGCGCGCGACGGACGGCACGGGCGAGGTGCAGACGGCGACCGTCGCTCCCCCCGCCCCCGACGGCGCCAGCGGGCACCACAGCGTCCGGGTGCAGGTCACCGCCTGACGGCCGCTCACTCCTCCGGCGGCGGAGTGGCCTTGATCGCGCCCGCGTCCAGGAGCGACATCGCGGTCGGCACCGGACGGTCGGCCGCCAGCGGCCGGAGCCGGCGAACGGAGCGGCCCGTGAGCGCCGCGACGAGGCTGGCCGCGGCGGCGACCAGGGGGCCGGGCCCCACGTCCCCGGAGCCGAGGGCCAGGGCGAGCCCGGTGAGCGTCAGACCGACGACCCCGACCCAGCCCAGGACCGCCACGGTCCGGGCGACGGGGGACGCGGGGTTGCGCAGGAGCACCGCGACGTACACCGCCAGCACCAGCGTCCCGAGCGTCGCGGTGAGCGTCGTCCACGCGCCCTCGCCGAAGGCCACGACGGACGTGCCCAGCACGAACCAGCCGTCGAGCGAGGCCGTGACGCCACCCTCGAGGCCACCCGTGCCGACCTCGTACGCCTCGTAGCGGGTGAGCCACGGCAGGCACAGCCCGCCGACGAGCCCCACGAGGGCAACGACCAGCCCGGCGGTGGCGCGGCGGGCGTGCTCGGTGTGCTCGATCACATCCGCAAACTGCCGTCGCAGCTGGCGGACCTCCACGGCGTGTGCCGCCTCCTCCATGCGCCCTCCCCGGTGTGGCGACGACCGTACCGCGCAACAGATCGCCGAGGAGACCGATCCGCACGCAACGGATGACCGGGCGACACGCACCGATGCACGGCCCAGGTGCGACGGCCCGGCGCATAACCTCGACGAAGACCGACCGCTGGGCGGCCCGACGGCGCCGCGGCCAGGTCCGACCACACCCTCGGGCCACACCCAGGCCCGCCCACCGGAGGCGACTCTTGACCAGCACGCCCATGCCGCACACCGCCGACGCGCGCACCGCGACCCCGCGCCACTACCTCATGTGCCGTCCGACGTACTTCGACGTCACCTACGAGATCAACCCGTGGATGGACGTCACGAAGCACACCGACAACGCGCGGGCCGTGGCGCAGTGGGAGCAGCTGTACGCGGCGTACCTGGCGTGGGGCCACCGGGTGGAGCTCATCGACCCGATCCCCGGGCTGCCGGACATGGTCTACGCCGCGAACGGTGCGATGGTCGTCGACGGCCTGGTGTACTCCGCGAAGTTCCGCTACCCGGAGCGTGCGGCCGAGGGACCGGCCTACCAGAAGTGGTTCGCGGACCGCGGGTACGTCACGCACACCGCCGCGGAGACCAACGAGGGCGAGGGCGACATCCTCATGGCCGGGGACACGATCCTCGGCGGCTCCGGCTTCCGCACCGACCCCGCCGCGCACCGCGAGCTCGCCGACCTGACCGGCCACGAGGTCGTCACGCTCGAGCTGGTCGACCCCCGCTGGTACCACCTGGACACCGCGCTGACCGCGCTCAACGGCACGCCCGACCAGCCGCTCATCGCCTACTACCCGGGCGCCTTCTCGCCGGCGTCGCAGGGCATCCTGCGCGAGAGGTTCCCCGACGCGATCGTCGCCACCGAGCGGGACGCCCTGGTCCTGGGCCTCAACTCGGTCTCCGACGGGTACCACGTGGTGCACTCGCCGGCCGCCGTCGACTTCCCCGCCCAGCTGCGCGAGCACGGCTTCGACCCGGTCGGCATCGACACGTCCGAGCTGCTCAAGGGCGGTGGCGGCGCGAAGTGCTGCACGCTGGAGATCCGCCCGGCACCGGAGCGGTGACCCCGTGCACCCCCGCGACCTGCTCGCCGACGACGGCGCCCCGGTCACCCTCCCGGGCGGCGGCGCGGCGCCGGACGCCCCCGGTACTCCCGGTGCCCATCTGGCCGGGAACTACCACCCGCTGCCGGTGCGCATCGCGAGCGGTGAGGGCGCGTGGGTCCGCGACGTCGCGGGCACCCGGTACCTGGACCTCCTGGCCGGGTACTCGGCGCTGAACTTCGGGCACCGTCACCCGGCGCTGGTCGCCGCCGCGCACGCGCAGCTCGACCGGCTCACGCTCACCTCGCGGGCCTTCCTGCACGACCAGCTCGGCGAGTTCGCCGACCGCCTCGCCGGTCTGGTCGGTCCGCTGCTGGCGCCGCCGGCGCACGGCGAGCCCACGCTCGTCCTGCCCATGAACACCGGCGCGGAGGCCGTGGAGACGGCCGTGAAGACCGTCCGCAAGTGGGGCTACGACGTCCGCGGGGTGCCCGAGGGCGAGGCCACGATCGTCGTGGCCTCGGGCAACTTCCACGGCCGCACCACCACGGTGATCTCCTTCTCCACCGACGACGACGCGCGGCGCGGCTTCGGCCCGTACACCCCGGGCTTCCGCGTGGTCCCCTACGGCGACGCGGCCGCCGTCGCCGAGGCGATCGACGACACGACCGTCGCCGTCCTGCTTGAGCCGATCCAGGGCGAAGCCGGCGTCGTCGTGCCCCCGCCGGACTACCTGCCGGCGGTGCGCCGGCTGTGCGACGCGGCCGGGATCCTGTTGGTCGCCGACGAGATCCAGTCCGGCCTCGGCCGCACCGGCACGACGCTCGCGTGCGAGGTCGTCGGCGTCCGGCCCGACCTCGTGACGCTCGGCAAGGCGCTGGGCGGCGGGATCGTGCCCGTGAGCGCCGTCGTCGGGCGCGGGGACGTGCTCGGGGTGCTGACACCGGGGACGCACGGCTCGACGTTCGGCGGGAACCCCCTGGCGACGGCCGTCGGGATCGCGGTGCTGGACCTGCTCGCCACCGGCGAGATGCAGGCCCGGGCCGCGGTGCTCGGGGCGCACCTGCACGAGCGGCTGGGCGCGCTGGTCCAGGCCGGGCTCGCGGAGGCGACGCGCGGAGTCGGGCTCTGGGCGGGCGTCGACGTCCCGCCCTCCCTCGGCACGGGCCGCGACCTGGCTGAGCGGCTGCTCGCGCGGCGGGTGCTGGTCAAGGACACGCACGGCCACACCGTGCGGCTGTCGCCGCCGATCGTCATCAGCAGTGACGACCTCGACTGGGCCCTGGACCAGCTGACCGAGGCGCTGCGCTGAGACCCGCCCGGCTCGGCGGGCTAGGGCACCATCCAGGCGAGTGGGCCGGTCTGCAGCAGCACGAGCCCGGTGACGAGCACCAGCAGCCCGACACTCCACGGCAGGAGCCTGCGGAACAGCGTCGGCTCGCTGCCCGGCTGCCCGACGGCGGCCGCGGCCACCGCGAGGTTCTGCAGCGACAGCATCTTGCCGAGCACGCCGGCCGAGGAGTTCGCCGACGCCATGAGCACCGGTGACAGGCCGGTCTCCTGAGCAGCGGTGACCTGGAGCTGGCCGAACAGCGCGTTCGAGGAGGTGTCCGAGCCCGTGAGCGCGACCCCGATCCAGCCGATCAGCGGGGACAGCGCGGCGAACGCCGCCCCGGTCGACGCGAGCGCGGCGCCGAGCGTCGTCGTCTGACCCGACAGGTTCATGACGAACGACAGCGCGAGCACCGCGGTCACCGTGACGATCGTCAGCCGCAGCTGCGCGAGGGTCTCGCGGTAGATCCGCAGCGCGCGCCGCACCGAGACCCGATACATGGCCATCGTCACGAAGCCCGCCAGCAGCAGCAGCGTGCCGGTCGCCTTGAGGTGGTCGAGCGTGAAGGTCTGCGCGCCCACCGGCTCCCCGTCCGGGGTCGCCACGTCCAGGCCCGGCCAGCCGAAGGTGACCCGGCCGACGTCGGACAGCCAGGTCTTCACCGCCGGCACCTGCGCGACCGAGAAGATCGCCATGATGACGAGGTAGGGCGCGACGGCGAACCACATGTGCCGCGCGGGGGGCCGCTCGACGGCCGCGGGCTCGACGTCGACCTCCTCCTCACGCGCGATCCCGACGACCTCCGCCGGCTGCCACACCCGCAGCATCGCGAGCACCGCGGCGACGGTGGCGACGGCCGCGACGACGTCGGTCAGCTCCACAGCCAGGTAGTTCGCGGTGACGAACTTGGCCAGGCCGAACACGAAGCCCGCGACCAGGGCGACCGGCCAGGTCTGCCGCACGCCGCGACGCCCGTCGACCATGAGCACCAGCAGCAGCGGGACCAGGAGCGCGATGAACGGCGTCTGGCGGCCGGCCATCGCGGACAGGTCGTCCAAGGGCAGGCCCGTCACGCCCGCGAGCGCGATGATCGGCGCCGCCATCGCACCGAACGCGACCGGCGCCGTGTTGGCCAGCAGCGACACCAGGGCCGACGTCATCGGCTTCATCCCGGCCGCCATGAGCATCGCCGCCGAGATCGCCACCGGCGCCCCGTACCCCGCGAGCGCCTCCAGCAGCGAGCCGAAGCAGAACGCGACGAGGATCGCCAGGATCCGCAGGTCGTCCGACACCGAGCGGATCGAGCGCCCGAGCACGTCGAACCACGGCGTGTCCACGGTGACCCGGTACAGCCACAGCGCGTTCACGAGGATCCACAGGATCGGGAACAGCCCGTAGAACCCGCCCTCCGCAGCCGCGCTCAGCGCCTGCCCGACGGGCATCCCCCAGCCGACGACGGCGAGCACCAGCGCCGCGGCCAGGCTCACCAGCGCCGCGCGGTGCGCCTGCATCCGCACGACGCCGAGGAGCACGAAGAGCAGCAGGAGCGGCACGGCCGCACACAGGGCCGAGACGAGCAGCGAACCCGCGACGGGGTCGACGTCCTGCACGAACACACGCGCCTCCAAGGTCGCCGGGCGCCTGCGATTCTGCCGACCGCCGGACGTGCGCTGCTGGGACCTTCCGCGCCCCGGACACGCCGCGCCCCGACACGGGGCCGACCCGCGCAACCGCGCGACCGACCGGCGCAACCGGCACGGCCGCGCGTCATCGTCCGAGCACGCACCGCCGCTCTTGTGACACCTGTGACCAACGGGACCCCTGGGACAGCACGCACGCCCCACCAGCCACACCCGTCACATGAGCGGCTGTCCGTGTACGGGGCAGCGAACCGAGGGAGCAGCGATCCTGGCCGACGACGCGCGGGCAGCCTCAGGGCGACGCGCGGGGCCCTGGCCGGCCGCGCGTCCGGCATGCTTGGTGCGTGCTTCCCGGCGCCCCGGACCTCGACCCCATCGACGCCGCCATCCTGCGCGAGCTGGGACGCGACGCGCGGGCGAGCTTCGCGCACATCGGCGCCGTCGTGAACCTCTCCGCGCCGGCCGTGAAGCGGCGGGTCGACCGCCTCAAGCGGCGGGGCGTCGTCGACGGCTTCACGGTGCGGCTGGACCCGGGCGCGACCGGCTGGGCGACAGAGGCGCACGTCGAGGTCTACGCGGCGGGCTCCACGCGGCCGGCGGTCATGAAGGAGGCGTTCGAGCAGTACCCGGAGATCGTGGCCGCGAGCACGGTGACCGGCGACGCCGACGCCGTCGTGCACGTGCGCGCCCGCGACATGACCCACCTCGAGGAGGTGGTCGAACGGCTCAACGCCGAGCCGTTCGTCGTGCGCACCCGGTCGAGCGTCGTGCTGACGGCGCTCGTCCGCCGCCCCGACGTGGTGCTGCCGCCCGCCTGAGGACGCCGCTCCCCGCCCCGCGAAAAGCGCTGTCGCGATGTCGGCGCCTGGGCGCACGATGGCACCCATGTCTCCAGAGCTCGCCGTCGAGGCGCACGGCCTCGTCAAGCACTTCGGTACCACCAAGGCCGTCGACGGGATCGACCTCGCCATCCCGACCGGGACCGTCTACGGCTTCCTGGGCCCGAACGGCGCCGGCAAGACGACCACCGTACGGATGCTCGCCACCCTGCTGCGCCCCGACGCCGGCACCGCGCGGGTCTTCGGCCACGACGTGCGCACCGAGTCCGACGCCGTCCGCGGCCTGGTCGGCCTCACGGGTCAGTTCGCGTCGGTCGACGAGGACCTCACCGGCGCCGAGAACCTGATCCTCATCGCCCGCCTGTACGGGTTCTCCCGGGCCGGCGCCCGCGCCCGCGCCGCGGAGCTCCTGCACGCCTTCGAGCTCGACGAAGCAGCGGACCGGCAGGTCAAGACGTTCTCCGGCGGCATGCACCGACGCATCGACCTCGCCGCGTCGATGGTCATCAGCCCGCGCGTCCTCTTCCTCGACGAGCCCACCACCGGGCTGGACCCGCGCTCGCGGAACCAGGTGTGGGACATCATCCAGGTGCTGGTCGACCACGGCACCACCGTGCTGCTCACCACGCAGTACCTCGAGGAGGCGGACCAGCTCGCCGACCGGATCGCCGTCATCGACCACGGCAAGGTCATCGCCGAGGGGACGGCCCCCGAGCTGAAGGCCTCCGTCGGCTCGAGCTCGGTGCACGTGCGGCTGGTCCACGCCGCGCAGCGTCCGCTCGCCCAGGACGTCATGGCCCGCGTGCTGCGCGTGCCGATCGCGCTGCCGACCGACACCTCGGCCCTGTCGGCGCGGATCGGCGCCACACGGGACGCCGCGTCGCTGCTGCCGGAGCTGCTCGACGCCGGCGTCGACGTCGCCGAGGTCTCGCTCGGGCAGCCGTCGCTGGACGAGGTCTTCCTCGCCCTCACCGGGCACCCCGCCGAGGAGCCCGAGGACACGACCGAGACGGAGGAGGTCGCATGAGCACCCCCGACACCGACCTCACGACCGGCAGCCGGCCGACCGCGGCCGCGGAGGCCGTCCAGGCCGCGGAGGCCGCCGAGGTCAACCCGCTGCGCGCCGCCATCACCGCCGGACACCGGCCGGCGCGACCCGGGCCCGTGGCGAACGCCCTGACGTTCGGCTGGCGGGCGCTCCTGAAGATCAAGCACGTGCCCGAGCAGCTGTTCGACGTGACGGTCTCCCCGATCATCTTCACCTTGATGTTCACCTACCTGTTCGGCGGTGCCATCGCGGGCGACGTGCGTACCTACCTGCAGTTCCTGCTGCCGGGCATCCTCGTGCAGACGGTCCTCATCATCACCGTCTACACCGGCTTCACCCTCAACACGGACATCAGCAAGGGCGTCTTCGACCGGTTCCGCTCGCTGCCCGTCTGGCGGCCGTCGCCGATCGTGGGCGCGCTGCTCGGCGACACCGTGCGCTACTCGGTCGCCTCCGCCATCACGCTGGGCCTGGGCTTCGCGCTCGGGTTCCGGGCCGGCGGTGGCGCCCCCGGCGTGCTGCTCGGCGTCGGGCTGCTGCTCGTCTTCGCGTTCGCGCTCTCGTGGATCTTCACGGCCCTCGGGCTCGTGATGCGCTCACCGAACGCCGTGATGGGCACCTCGATGATGATCCTGATGCCGCTGACGTTCGCGTCGAACATCTTCGCCGACCCGCGGACGATGCCGGACTTCCTTCAGACGTGGGTCGACATCAACCCGGTGTCGCACCTCGTCACGGCCGTCCGCGCGCTCATGTCGGGGACCGCGACGTTCGGACAGGTCGGGTGGGTACTCGTGGCGTCGGCCGTCATCACGGCCGCGATGGCACCGGTGACGATGCGGCTGTACCGCAACCGGTCCTGAGCCGTCCCGTCAGGCGGGTCCGCCGCCCCACGCCTCCTCGTCACGCACCTTGGTCGTCACGACCATGACGGGGCACGAGGCGTGGTGCAGCACGCCCTGGCTCGTCGACCCGAGCAGCAGGCCGGCGAACCCGCCGCGCCCGCGCGAGCCGACGACGACGAGGTCCACCGCCTCGGAGAACTCGGTCAGGAGCTGGGCCGCCGTGCCGTCGAGCACGTGCCGGCGCACCTGCATCGACTCGTGCCCCGCCAGCGCCCGCTCGACGACGACGTCGAGCCCCTCACCGACGTCGCGGAGCACCGCCTCGTGGTCCACGGCGGCGGGGAGCCACGCCAGGTAGCTCGTGCTCGTGCCGATGGGCACCGCCGCCAGGGCGGTCAGCTCGGCCTGCCATGCCT
>JAEZBT010000034.1 GCA_023426865.1 Actinomycetes bacterium | reverse complement strand
GCGCAGGACCTCGCCGATGCGCTCGACGGGCTCGACGCCGGCGTCCGCGCCGCGGTGGAGGAGTCCATCCGTCGCGCGCGGATCGTGCACGCGGCGCAGGTCCCGGGCGACTTCGCCGTCGACCTCGCGCCGGGCGCGCAGGTGCGGCAGCGGTGGCTGCCGGTGCGCCGCGTCGGCCTCTACGTGCCCGGCGGGCTCGCCGTCTACCCGTCGTCGGTGGTCATGAACGTGGTGCCCGCGCAGGAGGCGGGCGTCGGGAGCCTGGTCGTGACCAGCCCGCCGCAGGCCGCCAACGGCGGGCTGCCCCACCCGACGATCCTCGCCGCGTGCGCGCTTCTCGGCGTGGACGAGGTGTACGCGGTCGGCGGCGCGCAGGCCGTCGCGATGCTCGCGTACGGCGCCGCGGGCGAGACCGCGGCGGACGGCGCGGTGCTGTGCGAGCCGGTCGACGTCGTCACCGGCCCGGGAAACCAGTACGTGACCGCTGCCAAGCGCCTGGTCCGTGGCGTCGTCGGGATCGACTCCGAGGCCGGGCCCACGGAGATCGCGATCCTCGCCGACGCCGGGGCGGACCCGCGCCACGTGGCCGCGGACCTCATCTCGCAGGCCGAGCACGGCCCGACCTCGGCGTCGGTGCTGGTCACCGACTCCCTCGCGTTGGTGGAGGCCGTCGAGCGCGAGCTGCCCGGCATGGCGGTGGCGACGAAGCACGCCGAGCGGGTTGCGACCGCGCTCGCCGGCCCGCAGTCGGCGATCGTCGTCGTGGACGACCTCGAGCAGGGTTTGGCGGTGTGCAACGCCTACGGCGCCGAGCACCTCGAGATCCAGACCGCCGACGCCGCCGCGGTGGCCGATCGCGTCACGAGCGCCGGGGCGATCTTCGTGGGCCCGTACTCGCCGGTGTCGCTCGGTGACTACATGGCCGGCTCGAACCACGTGCTGCCCACCGGCGGCTGTGCGCACTTCTCGAGCGGGCTGGGCGTCCACTCGTTCGTGCGGCCGGTGCAGGTCATCGAGTACGACCAGGCTGCGCTCGGCGTCCTCGCGGAGAGGATCGTGACCCTGGCGAACGACGAGGACCTGCCCGCGCACGGCGAGGCGGTCCAGGTCCGCTTCGCGTAGGTCGGCTGCCTCGCCGCGGGCGCTCGTCGGGCGCGGCGGGCGGTGCGGACGCGGAGAATCGGCGCGCGTGCGGGAAACCCGTGCCGTCGCGCGGGCCGTTCTGCCATGCTCGAGGCCGTGATCTGCCGTTCCGTCGCCCGTCGCGCGCGTGCGGCGACCGCCGTGGCGGCCGCCGTGGCGCTGCTGACGGCCTGCGACGGTGAGACGCCGACCCAGACGCCGGGCTCCACCGCGCCCGGAGCGGGCGAGTACCTGCCCGGGCTGGCCGCGGTCGTGGAGCTGCCGACGGGCGACCCCGAGGCGGTCGTCCTGATCGTCCCGGGCGGGGGCTTCCGGGCCGTCGACCCCACGGGCCTGCTCCCGCTGGGCGAGGACCTCGCCGACGAGGGCTTCGCGGCGGTCACCATCACGTACGACCACGCGGGCACGGGCACCTTCTACCCGCGGCCCGTCGACGAGGTCGCGTGCGCGATCGGCTTCGCCGCGACGCAGGCGCCCGGGGTGCCGGTCGTCGTCGTCGGCCACTCGGCCGGCGCCGACCTCGCGATGCTCGCGGGGCTCCAGCCGCTGCGCACCGACGTGAACTGCCCGTACGAGCCGCGGGCGGCGGACGCCGTCGTCGGCCTCGCGGGCCCCTACGACCTGCACCAGTCCTCCATCGGCGAGAACCTCTTCGGTGTCCCGCAGGAGGAGGACCCGGAGATGTGGCGCGACGGCGACCCGCTCACGTGGGCGGACGCGCGCCCGGAGGTCCCCGTCCTCCTGGTGCACGGCGACGCCGACGAGATGGTCCCCGTGTGGTTCACGGAGGAGATGGCTGCGGCGCTCGAGCAGGGCGGTCACGACGTCGTCGCGCTCTACCCCGAGGGCGCGCGGCACAACGACCTGTTCGAGTCGTCCTGGCTCCTGGAGGACCTCGTCGACTGGGCGCGGGACGTCGTCCTCGCCGAGACCGAGGCGTGATCGGCGCCGCCTAAACTCTGGGCGTGCCCATCCTGGAGATCATCGGCTGGTCCGGCTCTGCGCTGCTCGTCATCTCTCTGCTGCAGACGCGGGTGATGCGCCTGCGCGTGCTCAACTCGGCGGCGTCGGCCGTCCTCGTCGGCTACAACGCCGCCCTCGGCGTGTGGCCCATGGTGGCGATGAACGTCGTGCTCGTCGCGATCAACCTCACGGTGATCTGGCGGATGGTGCGCCGCCGGCACGACGCGCGCGCGTACGACGTCGTCCGGGTAGGGGTGGACGAGCCGTTCCTGGCGCGCCTGCTCGCGCGGCACGCCGAGGACATCGCCCGCTTCAACCCCGCGCGCGCCGAGCCGGCGGCCTCGGCGGAGCACGCGTTCCTCGTCACGAGTGGCGACGAGGTCGTCGGCGTGGTGCTCTCCCGGACCGGTGAGGCGCCGGACGAGCAGCAGGTCGTCCTCGACTACGTGCTGCCCCCGTACCGCGACTTCACGCCCGGCGAGTTCGTGTTCCGCCCGGACGGCCCGTTCGCGCAGATGGGTGCCCGTCGCGTCATCGCCTCGCAGGGGATGACGGCGTCCGCGGCGTACCTCGCGGCGGTCGGCTTCCGGCCCGATGGCGGCCGCCAGGTGCTGCACCTCGGCGAGGCCCCGTCGTCGGCCGGGTCGGTGCCCGCCGCCTGAAACCCGGCGGCGCCCGCCGGGGCGTCGTCGCTACCATCGGCCCGTGCCTGCACCCACCGGCGCCGACGGCGCCCGACTTCCCCTGCGCGAGGACCTGCGCGGCCTCGAGCCGTACGGCGCGCCGCAGCTCGACGTCCCGGTGGTGCTCAACGTCAACGAGAACCCGTACGCGCCGTCGCCGTCCGTCGTCGCGGGGATCGCGGCCGCGGTCGCCGAGGCGGCGCGCGGGCTGAACCGCTACCCGGACCGCGAGTTCCGGGTGCTGCGCGCGGACCTGGCGGCCTACCTGCAGGCGGAGTCCGGCGTGGCGCTCGAGGTCGACCAGGTGTGGGCGGCCAACGGCTCGAACGAGGTCATGCTGCACCTGCTCCAGGCGTTCGGCGGGCCCGGGCGGACGGCGCTGTCGTTCGCGCCGACCTACTCGATGTACCCCGAGTACGCGCGCGACACCGCGACGGCCTGGGTCGTCGGGCACCGCGCGGAGGACTTCAGCCTCGACCCCGGCCACGCCGCGGCCGTCATCGCCGAGCACCGGCCGTCGGTTGTCCTGCTGGCCAGCCCGAACAACCCGACCGGCACCGCACTGCCGCGCGCGAGTGTCGAGGTGGTCCTGGCGGCCGCGGACGCCGTCCCGGGCGGGTGCGTCGTCGTGGTGGACGAGGCGTACGGCGAGTTCCGCCGCGTCGGGACGCCGTCGGCGCTCGAGCTGCTGGCCGAGCACCCGAACCTCGCGGTCAGCCGCACGATGTCGAAGGCCTTCGGCATGGCCGGCGCCCGGATCGGCTACCTCGCCGCCGCGCCGGCCCTGGTGGACGCGCTGCGCGTCGTGCGCCTGCCGTACCACCTGTCCGCGGTGACCCAGGCCGTCGCGCGGGCGGCGCTCGCGCACTCCGGGGAGCTGATGGCGCAGGTCGCGGGCCTGCGCACCGAGCGCGACGCGACGGTCGCGTGGTTGCGCGAGCAGGGCTGGCAGGTGGCGGACTCGGACGCCAACTTCGTGCTCTTCGGGCGGTTCGCCGACCGGCACGCCGTCTGGCAGGGTCTGCTCGACCGCGGCGTGCTCATCCGCGAGGTGGGCCCGCCCGGCTGGCTCCGCGTGTCGATCGGCACGCCGGAGGAGATGGCCCGGTTCCGCGAGACACTGCTCGACGTGACCAAGGGGAGGCAGGCATGAGCCGCACCGGACGCGTGCAGCGCACGACGTCGGAGTCCGACGTCCTCGTCGAGCTCGACCTCGACGGCTCGGGGCGCACCGAGATCTCGACGGGCGTGCCCTTCTACGACCACATGCTCACCGCGCTGGGCAAGCACTCGCTCATGGACCTCACCGTCCGGGCGACGGGCGACACCCACATCGACGCGCACCACACGGTCGAGGACGTCGCGATCAGCCTGGGCCAGGCGCTGCGCCAGGCACTGGGCGACAAGGCCGGCATCTCCCGGTTCGGCGACGCCCTGGTGCCGCTGGACGAGGCGCTCGCGCAGGCCGTCGTCGACGTCTCCGGGCGGCCGTACCTCGTGCACCGCGGCGAGCCCGCCGGGCAGGAGTACCACCTCATCGGCGGGCACTTCACCGGGTCGCTCACGCGGCACGTGCTGGAGTCGATCGCGCACCACGCGGGCATCTGCATCCACATGCGGGTCCTGTCCGGCCGCGATCCGCACCACATCGTGGAGGCGCAGTTCAAGGCGCTCGCGCGAGCGCTGCGGGCCGCCGTCGAGCCGGACCCGCGCGTGCGGGGCATCCCGTCCACCAAGGGCGCGCTGTAGCCCATGGGCGAGCTGCCCACCGCCGCGGTCGTCCTCACCCAGGTCGCGGTCCCCGAGGCGCTGGCCGCCGCGTGCGCCCTGCAGCGCCTGCCGGTCGACGTCGTCCCGACGCCGATCGGCGCGCTCGCGTGGTGCCGGGACACCGGCGAGGGC
>JAEZBT010000011.1 GCA_023426865.1 Actinomycetes bacterium | reverse complement strand
ACCCCCTTCCCGACGACGTACTACCTCACCGCCCCGGGGGCCGTCGCCGCCGTGTCGCGGCTGGAGGCCGGCGGCGCGATGCGGGAGATGAACGAGCGGCTCGCGGCCGACCCGGCGCTCGCCGCCGCGCACCGCCGCGCGCACGAGGACTACCTCGCCCGACGCGCGGAGCTCGGGTCGGTCGAGGAGATCGAGGGCATCTCGGCGGGCGGCATGCCGGACCGCGTGAAGTGCCTGCACGTCCTCGTCGGCCACGCGTTGGCGCGCGGCCCGGGCGTGAACCCGCTGGGCGACGAGACGCTCGAGCTGATCGCCGACGAGTGGTCGCCGGGCGTGTGCCGGTGCTGAGCACCGCTGAGCGGCGGGTCGTGGCCGTCGTCGTGATCCTCGGCGTCCTTCTGCTCGCGGGGGCGGCGGTGCTCGTCGTGCGCTGGGCGGACGTCAAGGCGTGGCTCGACGCCCCGGAGGTGCTCCGGGTCAACGAGGCTGCGCTCGCGGTGCCGCTGCCGGGCGACGCCGAGGACGACCCCACCCGGAGCGCCGCCGCCTCGTTCGGTGTCCTGCGCGCGGGCTGGACGGACCTCGCACCGCGCGAGGCGCTCGAGCAGGTCGGTGCCGGGTTCGACGCCCGCGACGTGGCGGTGGACGCCGTCCTCTGCGACGACCCGGCGATCCCGCCCGGCGCCCAGGGCCGGGAGGTGCAGTGCGGGCTGCGCGTGCCGGCAGCCGACGAGGAGCTGTGGGTCCTCGCTGCGGACGAGACTCCCTCCGGGGGAGTGCCGTTGTCGCGGACGGCCGTCTGGTTCGCGTGGCAGACGCTCGACATGTCGTGGCCGCTGTACGAGCGGCTGGTCGACGAGAACCCCTACCCGTACCCCTACCAGGACGCCGACGGCCCACCACTGACGACGCCGGGACAGGTGGAGACTGCCCTGCCCGCCCGCTACGCGGGGGTGACGGAGCAGTGCTGGGGGGCGGGGTCGGAGGACGACCTCCCCTGCACCATGTGGGAGGGGCCGGTCGACACCACCGGTCTTCCGGACGGCGACGGACAGGTCGAGGCGCTGGTGCGCGAGCTCGTGTCCGCCGGGTTCTTCGTGGACGCCGCCGACGCCTCGTGGGGTGGGGAGCCGGTGGACGCGCACCGGTTCACGGCGCCCGGCGGCTGGGTCGGCGTGCACGTGACGGTCCGCCCGGAGGGCGATGGACTGGTGGCGCGGGTCAGCACCCTGTGATGGCAGGCTTGCGCGCATGGCTCGCGTGGCAGGGATCGACTGCGGCACCAACTCCATCCGGCTCCTCGTCGCGGACGTCGACGACTCCGGTCGCCTGACGGACCTCGACCGCCGGATGGAGGTCGTCCGGCTCGGGCAGGGTGTGGACCGGACCGGCCGCCTGGTTCCCGAGGCCCTGGAGCGCACGCTCGATGCCGCCCGGCGCTACGCCGCGATCTGCGAGGGCCTGGGCGCCGAGCGGATCCGCTTCGTGGCGACGTCGGCCACCCGCGACGCCGAGAACCGCGCGGACTTCGTGACCGGGGTGCGCGACGCGCTGGGCGTCGAGCCGGAGGTCGTCGAGGGCGCCGAGGAGGCCGCGCTGTCGTTCCGCGGGGCCACGAGCGTGCTCGCGGGCAAGCATCCGGGGCCGTTCCTCGTCGTCGACATCGGTGGTGGCTCGACGGAGCTCGCGCTCGGCACGACCTCTGTGGTGGCGTCGCACTCGATGGACATCGGGTGCGTGCGGCTCACCGAGCGGCACCTGCACTCCGACCCGCCGACGCCGGAGGAGATCGCGGCGGCCAGCGCCGACGTCGTCGCCGCCCTGGACGCGGCGGCGCGCGACGTGCCCTTCGGTCGCGCGGCCACGCTCGTCGGGCTCGCGGGGTCGGTGACCACGGTGACCGCGCACGTGCTCGACCTGGACCGCTACGACCCGCACGCGATCGACGGGGCGGTGCTGCCGGCCGACAAGGTCCTGGCATCGGCGCGAGCGCTTCTGACGATGTCCCGCGCCAAGCGGGAGCGGCTGCCCTTCATGCACCCCGGCCGGGTGGACGTCATCGGTGCCGGTGCCCTGGTGTGGTCAGACGTCGTCTCGCGCGTGCGGGCGGACGTCGGCAGGGCCGGCGGGCGGCTGCGCACCGTGGTGATCTCCGAGCACGACATCCTCGACGGCATCACGCTGAGCGCCGCCGACCGCGCCTGACGGCGCCGACGCGCGGCTGCGAACCGTGACACGCGACACGCGACACGCGATGCTATTCGCTTCCGCACGCTACTGCGGCATGCACGGTAGCGTGTGGTTCGCGGGAGCGTCACAGGGCGCTCCCGCACCGGACGGGCCGGCGACGCGGACGTCGCGGCCGTGGGAGGGGAGTGATGGACACCACCCAGCTGCTCAAGGGGGTGCTCGACCTCGCGGTGCTCGCCGTCGTCGGGCGGGAGGACGGGTACGGCTACGACGTCGTGCGCCGGCTGCGCGCGGCGGGGCTGGAGGAGGTCGGTGAGGCCTCCGTCTACGGGACGTTGCGCCGCCTCTACTCCTCGGGTGCCCTGACGACCTACGTCGTGCCCTCCGACGAGGGGCCCCACCGGAAGTACTACGGGATCAACGCGCAGGGCCGGGCGATGCTCGAGGCCCAGCGCAAGGACTGGCACGCGTTCGCCACCACCCTGACCGACCTGCTCGACGCCGAGGGGGCCTCCCGATGACCGCGCCCACGATCTCCCGCACCGTGCTGGACCATGTGCACGCCTACGCCGCGCAGGTGCGCGACCACCTCGCCGACCTGGCGCCCGAGCAGGTCGAGGACCTGACCGACGGGCTCGAGGCCGACCTTGCCGAGGCGCTCGCGGACTCGACCGGGCCGGTCGCGACGGGGGAGATCCCCGTGGTCGGACCGGCCGGCGTGGACGCCCCGGCGACGGCGCTGGACCTCACGGCCCGCTTCGGCCCCGCCGCGGCGTACGCCGCCGAGCTC
>JAEZBT010000185.1 GCA_023426865.1 Actinomycetes bacterium | reverse complement strand
GGCGTCGGGCCCGACCCCGGCGCCCCGGCGCGGGGCGCCGTCGTCCCTGCCAGGCGGGGCCGTCGCACCAGCACGATGAAAGAGGCACGCACGTGAGGGCAGTCACCGGCTCCACCCGGACCATCTGGATCATCGCGGTCACCGCAGTGGTGTCGCTCGGCGCGGGCATCGGCCTGAGCCGTCTCATCGTCTCCCCCGCGGAGGCGGCCGCCAACGCCGCCCCGCCCGAGGCGGGACCGATCACGGTCCCGGTCGAGCAGCGGGCGCTGACGAACGACATCGTCATGCGCGGCGACGCCCTGTACGAGGACCCGGTCGGTGTCACGGTGGAGACGGGCGAGATCGGCGGCCCGGCCGTCGTGACCGGGCAGGTGCCCGAGGTCGCCTCGAACATCGAGGCCGGCAGCGTGATCCTCGAGGTCACCGGCCGCCCGGTGATCCTGCTCACGGGCGAGCTGCCGGTGTACCGGACCCTGCGTGCGGGCGTCTCCGGCCCCGACGTGCAGCAGCTGCGCGCCGCCCTCGCGGCGCTCGGCATCGACGCGGGCGACGTGAACAACAACGTCTACGACGCCGGCGCGGCGGCCGCGGTGCGCGCGCTCTACGCGAAGATCGGCTACCCCGCCCCGACGACGGGCGAGGAGGCCGAGGAGGCGATCAAGGGCCTCCAGGAGAGCGTCCGCAGCGCGGAGGAGCAGTTCGCGTCCGCGCAGCGCGCCCTCAACGCCGGAGGGGCCGTCTCCCAGGCCGAGAAGGTCGCCGCCCAGGGCCAGGTCAGCTCGAGCCAGGTTGCCCTCACGGCGGCTCAGGGAGACCTTGCCGACGCCAACGCGGCCTGGGACGCCTGCAAGGCCGCCCCGCCGGCGGCCGGCTGCAACGAGCTCGCGAGCGCCGCGCGCGCCGCCGATGTGGCTCGCGCGGCGGCGCAGGCGGCCTACGACAGCGCCGTCGCCTCCCTGAACGAGCTGCTCGCCCCCAAGGACATCTCCGACCTGCGGGCCGGCGTCGCGAGCGCGCAGCGCTCCCTGGCGGACGCGCGGACCGCGCTCGCCGAGGCGCAGGCCGAGACGATCACCCCACTGCCGGCGAGCGAGGTCGTCTACCTCGCCTCGACGCCGCGCCGTGTGGACGACGTCGCGGTCCGCCGCGGCTCGATGGTCGCGGGCTCGGCGCCCGTGATGACGGTCTCCGGCGCGACCCTGCAGATCGAGGGCACGCTCGACAAGAACGACGCCGACCTCATCGTCGAGGGCACCGAGGTGGTCATCACCCTGCCCGACGGCGTGGAGGTGTCCGGGACCGTCGAGTCGGTCGGCGCCATCGAGGACGAGGACGACGCGGGCGACGGCGGCGACGGCGGCCTGGGTGGCGGCGACGGCGGCGGTGCCGCCGACCCGAACCGGCGCAAGGTCGTCGTCGTGCCGGACGAGCTGACCGAGGACCAGCGCTGGATGCTCCAGGGCTCCAACGTGCGGATCACCATCCCCGTGAGCTCGACCGAGGGTGAGGTCATGGCGGTCCCGCTGGCCGCCCTCACCCAGGGCCCGGGCGGCGAGTCGCGCGTCGAGGTGCTCGACGCCGGCTCCGACACCCCGCGGCTCGTCGTGGTCGAGACCGGTCTGGCCGCCGGCGGCTACGCCGAGATCCGGCCGGTGGACGGCGACCTGAAGGTGGGCGACCGCGTGGTCGTGGGCCAGGGCGGCTCGCTCGCCGAGGAGGAGTCCTCCGACGAGGAGAGCTCCGATGAGGACGCCCCATCCGACGAGGAGACCTCCGAGGAGACCGCGGAGACCGAGGGCGCCGAGGGATGAGCGAGCCCCCCGTCATCGACCTGCGGGGCCTGTCCCGCTCGTTCCCCGGCACGCCGCCGGTGGAGGCGCTGCAGCGGGTCGACCTCGTGGTGCGGCGCGGCGAGTACGTCTCGATCGTCGGGCCCTCGGGGTCCGGCAAGTCGACGCTGCTGCACATCCTCGGCCTGCTGGACCGCCCGACGGCGGGCGACTACCTGCTCGACGGCGTCTCCACCGCGACCGTGAGCGAGAACGACCGCGCCCACCTGCGCGGCGGACGGATCGGGTTCGTCTTCCAGGCGTTCCACCTGCTGCCGCACCGCACCGTGCTCGACAACGTGCTGCTCGCGTCCCTGTACAGCGGGGTGCCGCGCGCGGAGCGCCGTCAGCGGGCGTTGGACGCGCTCGACCGGGTGGGGCTCTCGCACCGGCTCGACTTCATGCCCACCGTGCTGTCGGGCGGCGAGCGGCAGCGCGTGGCCGTGGCCCGCGCCGTCATCTCCGCCCCGCACGTGCTGCTCGCGGACGAGCCCACGGGCAACCTGGACTCGGTCACCTCGGAGGGCGTGCTGGACCTGTTCGAGGAGCTGCACGCCGACGGCCTCACGCTCGTCGTCATCACGCACGACCCGAAGGTGTCCGCCCGGGCCCAGCGCCAGGTGAGGATCGCCGACGGCCGGCTGAGCGAGGTGGCGTGATGCTGCGACGTCGACGCGGGCAGGCACCACCGGCCGGCGACCCGATGGTCAGCCTCGGGCTCGCCGAGCCGGGGGCGGTCCTCACGGACGAGATCTCGGTCGTCCCGCAGCCAGGGAC
>JAEZBT010000453.1 GCA_023426865.1 Actinomycetes bacterium | reverse complement strand
CGGCGCGCCAGTCGCCACGGGCTGCGCCACGACCGGTGGCTGCGGCGCGACGGGCTGCTGCGCGACGGGCGGCGCGGGAGTTGCCTCGCCCGTGGGAGCTGTCGGCTCCTCGGGTGTCGTCGCCTCGGCGGGCGGCGGGGTGGGCTGGTCCTGGGGCTGCGGCGTGCCCGGAGGGGGCGGCGGCTGGTCGGCCATGTCAGGAAACCTAGCGCCCGACGGCGCCGCGCGAAGGGCGGTCCGGCGGCCGTCGTCAGGGCTCGCGGCGTGGCGGGCGGGGTCAGTCCGCCAGGTCGAGGACCACCGGCACGTGGTCGGACGGGCCCTTGCCCTTGCGCTCCTCGCGGTCGATCGTCACGCCGGTCACGCGCGTGGTGAGCGCGGGGGAGGTCCACGCGAAGTCGATCCGCAGGCCCTTGTTCTTGGGGAAGGCCAGCTGCTGGTAGTCCCAGTAGGTGTACTTGCCCGCGTCGGGCAGGAAGGTCCGCGTGACCTCCGTGTAGCCGACGTCGCCGAACGCGAAGAACGCCTTGCGCTCGCCGGGCGTCACGTGGGTCTGCCCTTCGAACGCCGTCACGTCCCAGACGTCGGTGTCGTAGGGGATGACGTTCCAGTCGCCCATCAGCGCGATGGGCGCCGTCGGGTCGCCGAGCTGCGGGTCCACCCAGGTGCCGGCGGCCTCGAGCAGGCTGTCGAGGAAGTGCAGCTTGTAGCGGTAGTGGTCGTCGTCGGGGTGGCGCCCGTGCGGGATGTACAGGCTCCAGACCCGCACGCCGCCGCAGGTCGCACCGAGCGCGCGCGACTCGATCTGCGGGTCCTCCGCGCCCCACCGCGGCTGGCCGGCGAAGTGGGTCTCGACGTCGTCGACGCCGACGCGCGAGACGATGGCGACGCCGTTCCACTGGCTGGAGCCGATGTGCGCGACCTCGTACCCCGCGGCCTCGAAGACCGAGTAGGGGAACTGGGCGTCCGTGCACTTGGTCTCCTGCAGGGCGAGCACGTCCGTACCCGTGCGCTCCAGCCAGGCGACGGCGCGGTCGGCCCGTGCCCGGACCGAGTTGATGTTCCACGTCGCGATCCGCATGCACGGAACCTACCCGGCAGTGCCCACACGCGGTGCGCCCCCCGGTGGCCACGTACTCTGGCCGCCATGGGGACAGCACTCATCACGGGAGCGAGCGCGGGCCTGGGCCTGGAGTTCGCCTGGCAGCTGGCCACGGCACGGCACGACGTCGTCCTGGTCGCCCGCGACGAGGAGCGGCTGAAGCGCCTGGCCGGCCAGCTCAACGCGGCGGCCGGTGTGCGCACGGAGGTGCTCCCGGCCGACCTGTCGGACCGGGCCGACGTCGAACGCGTCGCCGAACGCCTGCGCGCCACCGAGCGGCCCGTCGGTCTGCTGGTGAACAACGCGGGTCACGGCATCGGGCGCTTCGTCCAGGGCGACCTCGCCGCGCACGAGACCGCGCTGGACGTCATGGTCCGGACGGTCATGGTGCTCTCGCACGCCGCGTCGGGCGCGATGGTCGAGCGGGGGCGGGGCGCGATCCTCAACGTGTCGTCCATCGCCGCGCTCACGGCCGGCGGCACGTACTCGGCCGCCAAGGCGTGGGTGCGGGTGTTCACGGAGGCGCTCGCGGTCGAGCTCAAGGGCACCGGCGTGACGGCCACTGCCCTGTGCCCCGGCCTGGTGCACACCGAGTTCCACCAGCGCGCGGGCCTCGACTACGACGCGATCCCGGAGATCGCGTGGCTGAACGCCGAGCAGGTGGTCGCGGCCGCGCTCGCCGACGTGCGCCGCGGCTCGGTCATCTCCACGCCGAGCCTGCGCTACGCCGTCGCCGCGGAGGTCGTGCGCCTGCTGCCGCGCGCCGCGGTCCGCGCGCTCTCGTCCGAGCGGCGCCTGCGCGACGTCCAGGTCGACGCCGACGAGGTCCGGGTCGACGCCTGACCGCGGGCGGCCGGAGAACCTCCCGACGGACGGCCCCTCCCGGGCCCGGGCCCGCCGACTAGCCTGTCGGCCGTGACGCACCCCTCCCTTCCCGGTCAGACCCCCCGCGACCGCCTCCGCGAGCTCGTCGCCGAGCTGGCGGTGGTGCACGGGGAGGTCACCCTCGCGTCCGGTGCGATGGCGCAGTACTACGTCGACCTGCGGCGGGTCACGCTGCACCACGAGGCGGCGCCGCTCGTCGGGCACGTGATGCTCGACCTGCTCGAGGAGGCCGGGCTCGGCACCGCGGAGATCGACGCCGTCGGCGGACTGACGCTCGGCGCCGACCCGGTCGCGACCGCCCTGCTGCACGCGGCCGCGTCGCGCGGGCAGGACCTCGACGCGTTCGTCGTCCGCAAGGAGGGCAAGGCGCACGGCATGCAGCGCCGCATCGAGGGCCCCGACGTCGCCGGCCGGCGCGTGGTCGCCGTCGAGGACACCTCCACCACCGGTGGCTCCGTGATGACCGCGGTCGAGGCGCTGCGCGAGGCGGGGGCCGACGTCGTCGGCGTGGCCGTGATCGTGGACCGGGCGACCGGCGCGAAGGAGCGCATCGAGGCCGAGGGTCTGCCCTACCTGTCGATCTTCGGCCTGGCGGACCTGGGTCTGGCATGAGCGCCACGGGGCTCACCGGGCTGGTGGGCATCGCCGGGGTGCGGGCGGCCATCGTCAGGACGGAGGCGGACGCCCTCGCGCTCGTGGGCTGGACGGTGGCGTTCGTCGTCGTCCTGGCGGTCGGCCTCACCCTCGTGCGGGAGGTCCCCAAGGCCCGACGCGCGCGGGCCGAGCGGGCCTGGGCGGCAGAGCGGGGGTGGCAGGTCCGCGGGGACCAGGCGCTCGCCGAGCGCATGCTCGGCGTGTTCGGCCTCGGCGGCCGCTGCACCGTGTCGCACCTGGTCGCCGGCTCGTACGGCGGCCGGCCGGCCGCGACGTTCGAGTACGTCGAGGCGGGCGTCTCCGCTTCGGTGCACGTCCACGTGGTCGCCGTCTCGCTCCCGGTGTCCCTGCCCGGGCTGCGGCTGTCGCCGCAGGCGCTGACCGACGACCTCGCCGGCGCGCTGGGCGGCCAGGACATCGCCTTCGAGTCGGCCGACTTCAACCAGGCATGGCGGGTGCGGGCCGGTGACGCGAAGTACGCGCACGACGTCGTGCACCCGCGCCTGATGGAACGCCTCCTGGCCGGCGACGCGCAGGGCCTGAACATCTGGGTCACCGGGACGGACGTGCTCGCCTGGGTGCCCGGCAAGCCCGATCTGGCGGACGTCGACCGGCGCCTCGCCGTCCTGACCGCGTTCGTCGACGCGATCCCGCGGTTCGTGTGGCTCGACCACGGCTACGACCCGGGGCCCGACACCACCGCCGACGTCCCCGTCCCCGTCCCCGACCAGGGCCTGCCGGCCCGCGCGCCGGACCGGACGGTCGTGTCGAGCGTCGCCCGCGCGACGAACCGGGACTGGGGCCAGCTGATCGCGAGCATGCTCGGTGTCGTGGCCTTCGCCGCGCTCGGCGTCGCCCTGGCCCTCATGGGCGTGGCCGAGCTCGCCGTCTGGTGCGCGCTGATCGCGGTGGTGGTCGGAGCTGCCGGCGCGGGTCGCTGGCTGATCGCGCGGGCCCAGCGCCGACAGGCCGAGGCCCGCGGGCTCTGAGGACGCGGGACCGGGGCTCGCGCGGCTCACGCCGGGCGCCCCGGGGGAAGCGGCCACGGCCGGCGCGCCCCCCGTGGGAGCGTGGTGGCTCATGTCGGCGCCCGGAGCGCCGATGCATCGGACAGGGCCGCGGCGGTCGCCGGGAGGAGAGCGGGCATGGTCATCGACGGTGACCTGGTGCGTGCCCTCTTCGTGCTCCCGTGGGTGATCCTGCCGGTCGTGGTCGCCGCCAGGATCTGGTTCCGGCTGCGCCGCGGCGGGCGCCTCAAGGCCTGGGCCGCAGCATCGGGCTGGACGTACGTGGGCCGGGACCGCTCGCTCGTGGACCGCTGGCAGGGCGAGCCCTTCGGCAAGGGTGACTCGCGAACGGCGAGCGAGGTCCTGGTCGGCCGATGGGCGGGACGACCCGCGGTCTCGTTCACCTACTCGTTCCGGACGGGCACCGATGACCACGAGACGACCTCCACGTACCACGTCGTCGCGCTCCCACTGCCGGCGTACCTGCCCACGCTCGAGCTCACGCCGGAGGGCTTCGGGACGCGGCTGGCCTCGATGCTCGGCCGCCAGGACATCCAGTTCGAGTCCGAGGAGTTCAACCGCGCCTGGCGGGTGGAGTCCCGGGACCTCAAGTTCGCGCACGACGTCGTGCACCCGCGGCTCATGGAGCGGCTGATGCGGCCCGACGCGCGCGGGGTCTGTCTGCGGATCGGCGGCACCGACATCCTCACCTGGACGGAGGGTGGCACCGACCTCGACCGCATCGCCGTCCGCCTGGGCCTGATGACCACGATCATCGAGTCGGTGCCGCGGTACGTGTGGCAGGACCACGGCCACGACCCGGGCCCGGTCGTCTCCCGGCCCGGGCTCGAGGGTCAGGGCCCGAGATGAGCTTCGACATCGCGCTCGTGGTCCTCCTCTGGCTCGTGTTCGTGCCGGGCGTGGTCGTCGCGACGTTCTGGTACCAGGCGCGACGCGGCAGGCAATTGCGGGCGTGGGCCGCGGCGTCGGGCTGGACGTTCGTCGGGTCCGATCCGTCGCTGGTGGACCGGTGGCGGGGCGCGCCGTTCGGCACCGGCCGGTCGCGGAAGGCGACGGAGGTGATGGTCGGCCGGTGGAGCGAGCGGCCGGTCGTGTCGTTCACCTACTCGTACGTGACGGGCTCGGGGAAGAGCCAGAGCACCCATCACTTCCACGTGCTGGCGCTGCCGCTGCCCGCCCTGCTGCCCGACCTCGAGCTGACCCCGGACGGGCTCGGGTCGAAGCTCCTCACGATGCTCGGCGCCGAGGACATCCAGTTCGAGTCCGAGGACTTCAACCGCGCCTGGCGCGTCACCGCCGCGGACCCGAGGTTCGCGCACGACGTCGTCCACCCGCGGCTCATGGAGCGGCTCCTGGCGCCCGACGCCCGCGGTGCCCGGCTGCACATCGCGGGCACCGACATCCTGAGCTGGGCGGCCGGGCCCACCCAGACCGCGGGGATCACGAGCCGGCTCGCCCTCCTGGCGGCCGTGATCGACTCCGTGCCCCGATACGTCTGGCAGGACCACGGCTACGACCCGGGTGGGATCGCAGGAGGGGTGTCGGGGTGAGCGTCGACACGATGGTCGTGTTCGTGCTGGGGTACGCGCTCGCGATGCTCGTGCTCGCGATCGTCGTCCTCCGGGCCTTCGTCCGGAACCTCGCCGCCCGCAGTCAGGGCCAGGCTCTCCGTCGCCGCCTCCAGGAGTGGATCCGGGTGTCGGGGTGGACGCGCGTCGGCGCGGACCCGAGCCTGGCGCAGCGGTGGGAGGGGGGACCGTTCGGGATCGGCTGGTCGCGCACGGTGAGCGACGTGCTGGTGGGGACCTGGGCCGGGCGCCCCGCGCTGTCCTTCACCTATGCGTACACAACTGCGGCCGGGGACGACGAGGCCCTGTACACGTGGCACGTCCTCGCGCTGCCGCTCCCGGCGAGCCTGCCGAGGCTCGAGCTGCAGCCCGACAGCGCCGCCGTCCGCGTCGCCCGGAATGCCGCCGGCCACCGTGACATCGACTTCGAGTCCGATGACTTCAACCGCGCCTGGCGCGTCGAGTCCGCGAGCCCCGTCTTCGCCCACGACGTCATCCACCCACGCCTGATGCAGCTGCTCATGCGGCCCGATGTGCTCGGGTCGCGCCTGATGATCACGGGCACCGACATCGTGAGCTGGGCGGTCGGCCCCACCGACCCGGACCGGATCGCCGGGCGTCTCGCGCTCCTCTCGGACGTGATCGACTCCGTGCCCCGGTACGTCTGGCAGGACCACGGTTACGACCCCGGGGGGGCGCCGGGATGACGCCGGGACGTCACCCGATCGTCCCGGTCCCGGCCACGTCCGCGTGGCTACGATCGCATCGACTCTCACCTGGAGGACTTCGTGGACCTGGTCGGCATCATCCTGCTCGTTCTCCTCGGTGTGGCCGTCATCGGCCTCATCTGGGGTGTCGCGACCTACAACGGGTTCGTCCGGCTGCGGAACCTCGTGCAGGAGGCGTGGCGCCAGATCGACGTCGAGCTGCACCGTCGGCACGACCTGATCCCGAACCTGGTCGAGACGGTCAAGGGCTACGCGGCGCACGAGCGCGCCGTGTTCGAGGAGGTCACGGCCGCGCGCGCGGCGGCGGCGGCGCCCGGGTCGAGCCCTGCGGCGCAGGCCGTCCAGGAGAACCAGCTGACGGCGGCCCTCGGCCGGCTCTTCGCCGTCGCGGAGGCGTACCCGCAGCTGCGTGCGGCGGAGAACTTCCTCGCGCTGCAGGCCGAGCTGACCAACACCGAGGACCGCATCGCGGCCGGCCGCCGGTTCTACAACGCCAACGTGCGCCAGCTGAACACCAAGGTCGAGTCGTTCCCGTCGAACATCATCGCCCGCTGGTTCGGCTTCGTCCGGGCCGAGTACTTCGAGGCCGAGGACCCGGCCGTCCGCGCCGTCCCGACCGTCGACTTCGGGACCGCGGGCGCCTGACGCGGCCCGCCGACCCGTCGCCTCAGACGAGGGGCAGCGCCAGGAGGATCGCGGCGAGGGCCACGGTGCACACGATTTCCGCGGCGCCGATGGCGGCCGGGCGGGCCCTCGGCCAGTGCCGGGGCACCAGGACCGCGCGCACGGCCATCACCGCGAGGAAGGCGCCGACGAACGGCAGCCACCACGCGAACGCCGCCGCGACGGCGAGGTGGTAGGTGACCGACGCCACGTACATCGCATGGTTGCCGCGCTCCCGGATCATCGTCTTCACGTACAGCGCGGTGCCGACGAGGTAGGCCGCCGACGCAGCCGCCAGCGCCCAGCCCGGCGCCTGTCCGGCGCCGGGGAGCCAGGCGCCGTCGTCTGGGGCACCGAGGCCGTAGGCGATGACCGCCATGAGGCTGGTCGCGACGATGGTGAGCACGTCGTTGGCCACGGCCCGCTCCGCGCGGCGAGCCGAGTAGGCCAGGCTCGCCGCGAGCAGCGGCGCGAACACGACGCCCCAGCGCAGCAGCTGCGGCTCGGCCACCAGCAGCCCGCCGCCGGCCACGGCGAGGACCCCTCCGTACACCTGGACCGGGAGCAGGTAGCGCGCCTTGCGTCCGGACTTCAGCCACACGGTCGTGGCGAAGTACGCCAGGTAGGCGACGAGCCAGGCCACCAGGAGCCACAGGTGCACCCAGCCGAGCTCGCCGCGGATCGCGCCGACGCCGAGCGGGAGCACGAGCATCGCCCACGCGCCGTGCTGGTTCGGGACCCACCGGCGCAGCGACCGCCGCTTCTTCGTGGGACGAGGGGGCGCCGTCGGGTCGGCCGCCGGGCCGGGGGAGACCGCAGGAGGCATGGTCGGCAGCCTAGATCGTCGGGACCTTCCCGAGGGACGGGAAAGTCCGGGTCAACCGGGGCCCGCCTGCGGTAGGAAGTCCGACGTCCCCCACCCCCGACACACACGACGCCAGGAGGTCCGGCGCATGGCCCAGGACGAGCCGACCGCGATCCGCTACCAGAAGATCGACGCGTTCACGGCGTCCGGTTCGGCGGGTAACCCCGCCGCCTGCCTGTACCTCGGGCCCGGCCAGGACCTGGACGACGACCGGATGCTCGCCATCGCCCGCGAGCACCAGGGGTTCGTCTCCGAGGTCGTGTACGCCACGAGGGAGGACGACGGTGCGGTCGGCCTGACGTTCTGGTCGTCCGAGTGCGAGGTGGACTTCTGCGGGCACGGCACGATCGCGTGCCTGTACTCGCTGATCCGGGACACCCCGGCGCTCCTGGCGCAGGACGAGGTCACGCTGCGGACCCGCCGCAAGGGGACCCTGACGCTGCGCAACCGGATCCGCGAGGACGACGCCGTCTTCATCACCGCGCCCGCGCCGGTGCGGCTGGGCACCGCCCTCGGGCCGGACGCCGTCGCGGCCGCGCTGGGCATGGCGGTCGGCGAGCTGGACGGCGCGCTGCCGATCGACGTGATCGACGCAGGGCTGCGCACGCTCCTGGTCCCGGTCGGCACGCTCGCGACGGAGGTCGCCCTGCGTCCCGACGAGCCCGCCCTGCGCGCGTTCTGCCTCGCGCACGACGTCGACATCGTGCTCGCCTTCTCGCGGGAGGTGGCCACGCCCGGCAACCTCGCGCACACGCGGGTGTTCGCCCCGCGGTTCGGCTACCTCGAGGACCCGGCGACGGGCTCGGGGAACAGCGCGCTCGCGTACTACCTGCTCGGCAACGGCCTCTGGGACGGCTCTCCGGGCAGGGTCGAGCAGGGTGGCGCGGACCGCGTCTTCAACGCCGTCCACCTACGGGCGCCCGGCGGCGTCGTCGAGTTCGGGGGCAGCGCGACCGTGCGCATCGACGGGGTGTACCTCGCCTGACGGCGCCGGCCGGCCGGGGACCTGCCCGACGGCGCGCCGCGGGGAAGGGCTCAGCCCTCGATGTCGTCCGACGCGACGCGCTCGCGCTCGGCGGGCTCGTCGTACCGCTCGTCGCGGGCCTTGCTTCGCTGGCGGAGCACCTCGACGACGATCGGGATCACCGACACGGCCACGATGCCGACCGCGATGAGCTCGATGTTGTCCTTGATGAACGTGACGTTGCCGAGCAGGTAGCCGAGCACCGTGACGCCGACGCCCCACAGGAACGCGCCGATCACGTTGAACGAGACGAAGTGCCGGTAGTTCATCCTCCCGACGCCGGCCGCCACCGGGGCGTAGGTCCGCACGAACGGCACGAACCTCGCGATGATGATCGTCCGGCCGCCGTACTTGTCGAAGTAGGCGTACGTCTGGTCGATGTACTGCTGCTTGAAGAACCGCGAGTCGGGCCGGTTGAAGAGCTTGGGCCCCGCCTTGCGCCCGATGACGTACGCGGTCTGGTCACCCAGGAAGGCCGCGGCGAAGAGCGCCAGGCACATCACCCACAGGGGGACGCCGATCTCGTCGTGCGCGATGAGCATGCCCGCCGTGAACAGCAGCGAGTCGCCGGGCAGGAACGGGAACAGCAGGCCCGTCTCGATGAACACCACGAGCACGACGCCGATGAGCGCGTAGGAGCCGAACGACGAGATGAGGTTCTCGGCGTCGAGCCAATCCGGGCCGAGGGCCGGCACCGGGCCGTGCGCGACGAGGGTCTCCAGCAGGGGGGTCACCCACCCAGGGTACGGGGCGCTGTGGCACGGAGCCGCCTCGCCAGGAGGGGCGAAGGTGGCGAGGTCGTGAGGGTCCCGTGCCGGTGCCGAACGCGTCGGTAGGGTTCCGGGGGGACGGCCGGGTGCCCCCGGCGCGTCGGTGTGTGCGGGACGACCAGCGGGACGACCAGCGGGAAGGGCGCGCGTGGACAGGGAGCTGAGGCTCGTCGGGGTGAGCCGGGCGTTCGGCGAGCACGTGGCGCTCGACGACGTGAGCTTCTCCGTGCGGCCGGGGCGCACGACGGGCTTCATCGGCGCGAACGGGGCCGGCAAGACGACGGCGATGCGGATCATCCTCGGCGTGCTCGCGCCGGACGCCGGGCGCGTGGAGCTGGGCGGTCGCCCGCTGACGCTGCCGGTGCGGGCCCGCTTCGGCTACATGCCCGAGGAGCGCGGCCTCTACCCGAAGATGAAGGTCGCCGACCAGCTCGTCTACCTCGGCCGCGTGCACGGGCTCGATCTGGCGACCGCGCGGCGGCGCACCCACGAGCTGCTCGAGGAGCTCGGGCTGGCCGAGCGTGCCGACGACCACCTCCAGACCCTGTCGTTCGGCAACCAGCAGCGTGTCCAGGTGGCCGCGGCGCTCGTGCACGACCCGATCGCGCTCGTGCTCGACGAGCCGTTCTCGGGCCTCGACCCGCTCGCGATCGACGCGATGGGCGCCCTGCTGCGCGCGCACGCGGAGGCCGGCGTCCCCGTGTTGTTCTCGTCGCACCAGCTCGAGCTCGTCGAGCGGCTCTGCGACGACGTCGTCATCATCCACGAGGGGCGCGTGGTCGCGGCGGGCGACGCCGGCGACCTGCGCGCCGCCCGGGCGGGCCGGCACTACCGGGTGGCGGTCGAACGGCCCGACGGCACCCCCGTCGCCGCCGCCGACCTGCGGGACGCGCTCGTCGCGGCGGTCCCCGGGGCAGCGGCGGTCGCGGACCCGACCGCGGAGAGGTCCGGTGCGAGCGTGACGGACGACGAGCTTGCCGGCGTGGTCGTGGAC
>JAEZBT010000411.1 GCA_023426865.1 Actinomycetes bacterium | reverse complement strand
CCTCACGGCCGCGGTGCCCGCGGTGCGCGCGGCGGCCGGCCGGCGCACGGGCGCCCCTCTGGCGGCGATGGTCCGCCCGACCGCCCTGGCGATGCTCGGTGCGGCCTCCAACGCAGCGCTCGTCGTCGGCTTCACGGTGCTCCTGCGCGCGACGACCGACGCCCACGTGTTCGACGCCGCGGCCCCGCTGATCCTCGCGATCCAGCTCACCCGCGCGCCGCTCCTCATCCCCCTCGGCGCCTACCAGGGCATGGCCATCACGTACGTGCTGCGGCACCGCGACCGCGGCCTGGCGCCGCTCGTGCGGATCGCCGGCGCGGTGGTGGCCGTCGGCGTCGTCGCGGCGGGGGTCGCCGCCGCGATCGGGCCGTGGCTGATGGCGACGCTGTTCGGCGCGGACTACCGCGTCGACGCCCTGGTGCTGTTCGAGCTGACGCTCGCCGCCGCAGTCCTCGCCCTGCTGACCCTCACGGGCGCAGCCGCGATCGCCGTCCGCGCGCACGGCGCCTTCTCCCTCGGCTGGATCGCGGCCACCGTCACCGCGGCGGCCTGCCTCCTGCTGCCCGCACCGATCGAGACCCGCGCCGTCCTTGGCCTGGCCGTCGGCCCGCTCGTCGGCGTCGTCGTGCACGCCGTCGCGGTCCGACGAGCGTTCGCGGCCCGGCGGTAGAGTGCCCGCCATGCCCCCCGCCGCCGACCGGCTGCTGGTGATCGTGCCGGCCTGGAACGAGCAGGAGACCCTCCCGGCCGTCCTGACCGAGCTCGCCTCCGCCGTCCCGACCGCCGACGTCCTCGTGGTCAGCGACGGCTCCACCGACGCGACAGCGCAGGTGGCCCGGGCCGCGGGCGCGGAGGTCGTCGAGCTCCCCATCAACCTCGGCGTCGGCGGCGCCATGCGGGCCGGCTACCGCTTCGCCCTGCGCCGCGGCTACGACCTCAGCGTGCAGCTCGACGCCGACGGGCAGCACAACCCCGCCGACATCCCGCGGCTCCTCGAGACGATGCGCGCCGAGGACGCCGACGTCGTGATCGGCGCGCGGTTCGCCGGGGTGGGCTCGTACAGCGCCCGGGGACCGCGCCGCTGGTCGATGCGCGTCCTGGCGACCACACTGTCCCGTGTCACGCGGACCCGGCTGACCGATGCCACGTCCGGCTTCAAGGCGTGCAACCGCCGGGCGATCCGCCTGTTCTCGGCCAACTACCCGGCCGAGTACCTGGGCGACACCGTCGAGTCCCTGGTCATCGCCGCGCGCGCGGGGCTGACGGTTCGCCAGGTCGGGGTGGCGATGCGCCCGCGGGCCGGCGGCACCCCCTCGCACAGCCCGCTGCGCGCCGCAGTGTTCCTCGGCCGCGCAGTGTTCGCGCTGCTCATCGCACTGTCTCGGCCCACCGAGCCGCTGCCGGGCCTCCCCGCCCAGCCGACCGCGGGCGAGGTGACCGCGTGAACCTGTACGCCTCCGTCGCGATCGTCTGCGTCGTCGTCGTCGCGGCGATGCTCTGGCTGCTGCGCACCCGCCGCATCCGCGAGAAGTACGCCGCAATCTGGATGCTGCTCAGCCTCGCCGTCGTCGTGCTGGGGATCTTCCCCGAGCTGGCGTTCTGGCTTTCGGACCTGCTCGGTGTGCAGACGCCGGTCAACCTCGTGTTCGCCGTCGCGCTCGTCGTGCTCGCGGCCGTGTGCGTGCAGCTCTCGACCGAGGTCTCCACGCTCGAGGAGGAGACCCGCACGCTCGCGGAGGAGGTCGCCCTGCTGCGCGCCGACATGGAGCGCGGGCTGGGGGCCCGACCGGCCAGCGACGAGCAGCAGCAGCCGCCGCCGGAGCAGGCGGACGGAACGGGCGGCCGCGCATGAGCCGCCGGCTCGCCGGCGACCGCCGCGTGCTGTGGGCCTCGTTCGGCGTGCTGTGGTTCCTGGCCACCGTGTGGGCCGTCGCGAACCCGCTCATGGCTTCCCCGGACGAGCCCGCGCACGTCGTGCGCGCCGCCTCGCTCCTGCGCGGGCAGGTCCTCCCGCCCGACGGCGACTGGGGCAGCGACGTGCGCGTCCCCTCGTTCTACGAGCGGGTGAACGCGTACCCGACCTGCTACATGTTCGACCCGACCGAGGAGGGCGTCTGCGAAGTCGCCTCGGACCTGCCGCCGACGCAGCTGGTGGACTCCGCGACGATGGCCGGCAAGTACAACCCCCTGTACTACGCCGTCGTCGGGCTGCCGACACTGCTCCCGCCGGGCGACGGCGTGCTCTACCTCATGCGCATCGTCTCGGCCGGGCTGTGCGCGTTCCTCGTCGCCCTGGGGCTGCGCGCGGTCGCCCAGACGCCGGCGCCCGGCTGGGCGGTCCTGGGCGTCGCCGGCGCAGTCACGCCCATGGTCGTGTTCCTGTCCTCCACGGTGAACCCGGCGGCCGTGGAGATCGCCGCGGCGTTCGCCCTGTGGTGTCAGATGCTCACGCTGCTGCGCCACCCCGACCCCGCCCGCACGGTGGGCCGCATGGCGTGGATCGCGGTGTCGGCCACCGTGCTCCTCAACGCCCGCGGCCTCTCGCTTCTCTACGGCGCGGTGATCGTCGCCGTGGCCGTGCTGGCCGCGCCGCTCGCCCGCACCCGCGAGGTGCTGCTCGACCGGCGCACATGGCCGTCATTCGCGGTCATCGTCGTGGCCGGCCTCGCCGCCGCGGCGTGGGTGCTCGGGGCGGGCTCGCTCGCCGTCGGCGGCGCGGAGCACCCGGAGCTCACCTTCCTGAGCGCGGCCAAGACGACGCTCCTGTCGACGCCCGAGTACGTGACGAACATGGTCGGCCAGTTCGGCTGGATGGACACGAACCTGGATCCCACCGTGCACATGGCCTTCGCGGCCGCCGCAGGCGTCGCCCTGCTGCTGGCGGCAGCCGTGGGCTCGCGGCGGGAGCGGTGGCTCCTCGCGGCGCTGGCGGCGGCAGTCGTCGTGCTGCCGGTGCTCATCCACGCCTCGCAGGCCCGCTCGCTGGGCATCATCTGGCAGGGGCGCTACATCCTGCCCGTGGCCGTCGGGGTGCCGCTGCTCGCCGGGTACGTCCTCGTGACCAGGCTGGGGGGCGCGGACGGGACGGACCGGCATCCCGAGCTCCCCGCCACGCTCCGGCGGCCGCTGGTCGCCCTGGTGGCGGGCCTTGCCGGCGTCGTGCAGCTCGCGGCCTTCGGCCAGAACCTGCACCGGTACGTCAACGGCATCGACGGCTCCTGGCTCTCCCTCGAGCCGGGCGCGTGGCTGCCGCCCCTGCCCATCGCCCTCGTCGGGCTCCTGGCGGTCGTCGCGTGCGCCGCGTACACGGGGCTCCTCGTCGCCGTCGCCGCGGGGGCGCCGGCGGTCGCACCGGAGGGCACGGCGGACGAGGTCCCGGCCGAGGCCGGCTCGGCGTCCGGGAGCGAGCCCGCGTGAGCGGTGACACGACCGTCGAGATCCTCCTCGGCGCCCACGACGGCGAGCGGTACCTGGCAGCCCAGCTCGACTCGATCCTCGCGCAGACGCACGAGGACTGGCGCCTGACGATCCGCGACGACGGCTCCGCGGACGGCACTCTCGCGATCGCCGAGGAGTACGCCCGCCGCCACCCCGACAGGATCACGGTCTCGAGCCGGACCTCCGCCAGCGGCAGCGCCGCCTGCAACTTCCTCGAGCTGGTCGCCGCCTCCACGGGCCGCTGGGTGATGCTGGCCGACCAGGACGACGTCTGGCTGCCCGACAAGATCACGGTCACCCTCGAGCGGATGACGGAGCTTGAGGCGTCCCTCGGTCCCGGGGTCCCGGCGCTCGTGCACACGGACCTGAGCGTCACCGACGCCGACCTGACCGTCGTCGAGCCGTCGATGGTGCGCTCGCAGGTGCTCGACGGCGCCGAGACCCGCCTGGCGTCCCTGGTCATCCAGAACCCCGTCACCGGCTGCACCGTGATGGTCAACCGGGCGCTCGCCAACCGCGTCGGTCCCCCGTTCGACGGGGTGGCGATGCACGACTGGTGGCTGGCCGTGCTCGCGGCCGCGTTCGGCGGCCTGGCGTTCGTCGACCGACCCACCGTGCTCTACCGCCAGCACGGGGCGAACACCGTCGGCGCGCGCTCCGCGCGCTCGCTGCGCTACAAGCTCCAGCGGGCCGGCGACCGGGCTGGCGTCGTCGCGTCGCTGCGGGCGTCCTACGCGCAGGCGGCCGCGTTCCTCGAACGCTACGGCGACGCGCTGACCCCGGAGCAGACGGCGGTGCTGCGCGCGGCGGCCACCCTGGGCACCCGGGGCAGGCTCGCCCGGGTCGCCACGCTCCGCCGGTACGGCCTGTGGAAGAACACGTGGGTCAAGCGCGCCGGCCAGGTGCTGTACGGCTGAGCGTCAGCGCCGCTCGGTGAGGACGCGGCGGACGCGGCCGGAGACCCGGCGGGCCACCTCGAGCGGGCCGCCCACGCGCAGGTAGGCGCGCACGAGCTGCAGGTCCTGACGCGCTCCCCCCCGCGGGCGGCGCGAGCCCCGGCGCGGGGCTGCGGCCTCACGCGCACCGGCGACGGCCAGGTCCGGGGCGCGCCGTGGCATCCGGCAGAACTCCACCAGCGGCTCGAGCGTGCGCGACCAGCGGTAGCTCTCGGCGAACCGCGCGACGGCGGCCTGCGCCGACGCCCGCGCGTCGTCGTCGTAGAGCATCTCGGTCAGGGCCGCGACCAGGGCTTCCTCGTCCTGCGGCGGGACGCTGCGGCCCAGCCCGTGCACGGGGATGAGGTCACCGAAGGTGTCACCCTCGGTCGCCACGATCGGCAACGACGCCCACAGGTAGTCGAGGATCCGGGTCCGGAAGCTGAACGCCGTCTCGATGTGCAGGAAGTGCGTCGAGACGCCGAGGTCGGCGTCGAGCAGGTAGTCCGCTCGCTCGGCGTACGGCACCCAGCCCTCGTTGAAGAACACGTGCCGGCCCACCAGGCCCAGCCGCTCGGCGAGCTGCTGCGTCTCCCACGCGATCGCCATGTCGGGCACGCCGGGGTTGGGGTGCTTGGTGCCCATGAAGAACAGCCGGACGTCGGGGTGGGCGTCCTTGAGCCGGTCGACCGCGCGCACGAGCGTCAGCGGGTCGAACCAGTTGTAGATCCCGCCGCCCCAGAGGATGACCTTGTCGTCCGGCCCGATACCCGGGACCGTGCCCTTGATCGCGTGCCGGCGCTGCACGGGCGGGGCGTCGTCGATGCCGAACGGCACGACGGCGAGCAGGGAACGGAGCGAGGCGTCCTCGTCGTAGACGCTCACGTTGATGCGGCCCTGGCCCGCGAGCTGGCCGAGCCAGAAGTCGCGCTGCTTCTCCGACGCGCAGAGCGCGAAGTCCGCACGCGCGAGCTGTTCGTTGAGCACGCGCGTGGTCTCGCGGACGGCGTCCGTGCGGCCGTCCGTACCCAGGTCGCGGGCCTGCTCGAGCTGCTCGAGATGCATCGGGTCGTACACGTCGGCGACGAGCACCGCGTCGGTCGCGGCAAGCCACGGGGCCTGCTCGAGCAGCAGCCCCTGGAAGACGATGACGTCCGCCCAGTCGGTGTGCTTGCGCAGGCGACCGCCGCCCGACGCGGCCACGACGCGGAAGTCGGGGTGGTCGACGCGCGCCCCGGAGGTCGAGAGCAGCACGACCTCGTGGTGCGGGGCCAGGGCCTTGGCGATCTCCCACGCACGGATGGCCGGGCCGGCCATGGTCTCCAGGAGCGGCTCGCCGGTCACCACGAGCACCCGGTGCCGGGCCCGGAAGACCTCCTCGATCCCGAAGCCCGCGACGAGCGCGTCGTGCGCCTGCACGTACGACGGGATGCCCAGCGCCGGCTCGATGGGGTCGCGGAACAGCGGGAAGAGCTCGCGGTCGGACCGGCGTCGTCTGGCCTGCAGGTCCCGGCGGGTCTCGAGCAGCGAGGGCAGGTGGGCGACGAGGTGGTCGATCGCGTACGGTCCCGTCAGGGCGACCTTGGGCAGCTCGAGCGTGCCGACGTCGTCCCCGCCCGGGGAGAGCTGCAGGTCGAGGGCGTCGGCGTCGACCTTGCCCCGGGCGAGCGAGCGGCGCACCGACAGCGCCATGGCGGCCGGGAGCGCCGCGGCGAGTGTCTCGTCGTCGTAGTTCTTGACCATCGCCATGAGCGCGTTGCGCTCGAGGAGGTAGGTCTCGCGGAAGGCGCCGAACTTGGCGATGGACGCGTGGTGGCGGTGGTACGCGACCGACCCGGGGACGTAGCGCACGCGGTGGCCGAGCAGGTTCAGGCGCCAGCCGAGGTCGACGTCCTCGTAGAACATGAAGAAGCGCTCGTCGAACCCGCCGACCTGGCGGTAGACGTCGGCGCGGACGAACATCGCCGAGCCCGTCCCGAAGAGCACGTCCTTGGCGGTCTCCCACTGGCCCTCGTCCGGACGCTCCGTCTCGGCCTTGTAGCCCATCCCGTACCAGGTCAGCGCGCCGTCGACGTAGTCGATGAGCTTGCCGTCCCAGTCCAGCACCTTGGACGCGACGGAGGCGACGCCGGCGTCGGCCTCGAACGCTGCGACGGCCTCCCGGATCCAGTCGCGGTGGGGGCGCGCGTCGTTGTTGATGAAGGCCACGTACTCGCCGCTCGCGTGCGCGACCCCGAGGTTGCAGCCGCCGGCGAACCCGGAGTTCGAGCCCGCCTCGACGACCCGGGCCTGCGGCACGGCGGCCCTGATGCGCGCGGCGCTGCCGTCCTTCGAGTCGTTCTCCACGACGATCAGCTCGAGGCGATCGGCCGGCCAGTCCACGTCGTCGAAGGCCCGCAGGCACGTGATCGTGTCGTCGGCGCCCTTGTAGTTGACGAGGACGACGCTGACGACGCCGGGACGCAGGCTCGGGACGGCGGGGGCCATGGTTCCTTCGGGTGGCGGCGGGTCGCGGGTCCGCGACGGGTCGCGGGCGATCTTACCGGCCGTGATCGTCACGGGCCGGGCGACCGGCACCGCCCGTCCGACGGCGGCCGACCGGGACGGGGGTCAGCGTGCCTGCGCCTTGGTGAAGTACTCGTTCGAGGCCGCGAGGGTCGCGGCCAGGACGATGTCGCCCTGCGCGCGCACGAGCGGCCCCCACGTCGCCAGCCCGCTCGGGTCCGCGGAACGGCCCAGCAGCTCCAGGTACAGGTCGTTGACGCGCACCCGGGTGGTCTCGGCCGCCTGGTAGAACCCGACCGCGACGTCGGTCCGTGGGGCGCCGGACCGCAGGGCCGCCAGCCAGTTCGCGAGCCCGCCGGGGTCGGCGCGACGGTAGAGCAGCTTGGCGTAGAGGTCCTCGACCCAGGTCCGCAGGTCCCCGCCGGCCATCCGCATCAGGTACTCGTGCGAGGAGTAGAAGCTGGCCGCGATGGTCGACATCGGCATCCCGTCACGCGCGTGCCGGATCCAGAAGGCGAGGCCCGAGGCGTCCGGCTCCCGGCCGAGCGTGTCACGGTAGAACCGCGTGATGACGGCCGACAGCCACTGGTCGGTCCGCGCGAGGGACGTGGCGACCTCGTAGCGCGTCATGCCGCCGTCCAGTCGGCTCACCCACGACAGGACCTCCGACTCGCTCGGGGCCCGCCCGAGGAAGTCCTCGTAGAGGGCGCGGACGAACGCGGACTTGCGCGCCCGGTCCACGGAGTCCACCGGCACGATCGAGGCACCCGCCCGGGTGCTGAGCCCGAGCATCGTGCCGCCCGGGTCACGGTTGCCCGCGAACTCCACGATCTGGGCGAGCCACGAGCTCGGGAAGAGGTGGCCCCAGCGTCCCTCGCCGAAGACCGTGTCGCGGACGGCGACCTGCGTGCCGAACGCGTAGAGGACGTACCCGCCGCCCAGCAGCCACGAGCTCTCGACCCGGACCCCGGCGTTGCCGCCGTTGGCGTTCTCGAGGAAGAGCGCCGCGTTGTGCTGCGGCGCGAACGCCCCGAGCTCGACGGACACCCGACGCAGCGTGAGTCGGTCGACTCCGCGCACCTGGATGCCGTCGTAGTGCGACGTGGCCGTGACGAGGGGGTTGTGGATCCAGGTGTCCTCGACGAGCACGTCGGTCACCCGACGCGTGTCCGACGTGATGTGCATGCCGTCCTGGCCGGTCCGCCCGAACACCTCGACGCGGCTCAGGCGAACGCTGCGCGCCCCCGACAGGGCGAGCGAGCCGAACTCGGAGTCCTCGACCACGATGCCCGAGCCGCGGAAGATCGCGTGACCGGTGACCCGGACGTTGCGGAGAGTCAGCGAGTCCCCGGTGAAGGTCACGTCGCCCTCGATGACGCGGTCGGCGATGGTGGTCCCGCCGAGCGCCACCGTGCCGCCTGCCATCGGCGTGAGCGTGCGCCCCACCGGGACACCGGTGTTCGCCGCCCCGGGCCTGGCGGTGCTCGCGGCCGCCTGCGGGGCCTCCGCCACGGCCTCGGGGGCGGGCGCCGACTCCTCGGCCTGGGCGGGGCCGGTCCCCAGGGCCACACCGACGAGCGCGGCGCAGAGCACGACGGCGGCGGACCGCCGGACGACAGCTGACACGATCTCCCCTTCGCCGGGGCGGACGGTCCGCACCGGTACTGAGCGGATCGACCACCCGCGGACCGGTCTTGAGGGTGACGTCCGCGACACTCGCCGGTCCCGTCCGCCGTCGACGGGCCGCGCGGCGGGCTCGCTACCATCGCTGCGACCGGTGCGGCGGCGAGAGCGAGCGTGTGATGGCGAGGACCTCGGCGACGAGCCCGGAGCCCGTCACCTGCACGGTCGTCACGGCCGTCACGGCCGCCACGGCGCGCG
>JAEZBT010000402.1 GCA_023426865.1 Actinomycetes bacterium | reverse complement strand
CGCGAGCACGCCCGGCGCGGCACGGGGGCGGAGTACCGCGAGGCGGTCGAGACGCTGCTCGGCGTCGAGCTCGACGACGACCAGTAGGACTCGCGCGCGCGGCGGGCGGTTAGCCCGTGCGGGTGATGTTCCCACCGCGGGGCCCGTCCCGCTGCCATACTCCGGCTCGCGCGCAGGGCGCAGAGGACGCGAGCCGGCTCGGCGCCGGCGGAGGGGGAGCGGTCGTGACGCAGCAGCCCGGCCAGGAGTGGTCGCAGGACAACCCGTACGCCGCGGGGGCCGGCCAGGCGCCCGGGTATCCGCAGCAGGGCTTCCCGCAGGCGCCCGCGTACCAGCAGCCTCCCCAGTACCCGGCGTACTCCCAGGCGGGCTACGCCGCCGGCGGGTACGCCCCCGCGTACGCGCTGCCCCCGCTCGCCAACTGGGGCCAGCGCGTGGGCGCGTACCTCATCGACATGCTGCTCGCGTCCGGCCTGCTGATCGTCGCGGGCATCTACGCGATGACGACGGCCGAGACGATCGGGTACGACTACCGCGGGAACGCCGTCACCGAGCCGACCGGCTCGGGGAGCACCGCGATCCTGATCGGCTACGCGGTCCTCCTCGGCGTCCAGATCTGGAACCGCTGGGTGCGGCAGGGCCGGACCGGGCAGTCGGTCGGCAAGCAGGTCGTGGGGATCCGGCTGCTCTCCGAGCGCACGATGGCGCCGGTCGGTGGCGGCATGGCCTTCGCCCGCGACCTGTGCCACATCGTCGACGGGTTCCTCTACCTCGGTTACCTGTGGCCGCTGTGGGACGCGAAGCGCCAGACGTTCGCCGACAAGATCGTCAGCACCGTCGTCGTCAACGGCTGACGCTGCCCGGTGGCCCAGCCTCCGCCCTGGCATGGCCCGCCGCCGGGTCAGGCGTCCAGGTAGCGCTCCACGAGGGCGGCGGCGAGCCCCGTGTACGAGGCGGGCGTCATCGCGGCGAGGCGGGCGGCGACGTCGTCGGGCAGGCCGAGGCCGGCCACGAACGCGCGCAGGTCGTCCCCGGTCACGCGGTGGCCGCGGGTGAGCTCCTTGAGCCGCTCGTACGGGTTCTCCATGCCGGGCACGCCCGCGACGGCTGCGGCGCGCATCGCCGTCTGGATGGGCTCGCCGAGCACCTCCCAGTTCGCGTCGAGGTCACGCGCCATCGCGGCGGGGTCGGCGTCGAGCCCGGCCAGCCCGCGGCGCACGTTGTCGATCGCGAGCAGCGAGTGCCCGAACGCCGGGCCGATGTTGCGCTGCGTGGTGGAGTCGGTGAGGTCGCGCTGGAGTCGGGAGGTCACGAGGGTCGCGGCGAGGGTGTCGAGCAGGGCGGAGGAGATCTCCAGGTTCGCCTCGGCGTTCTCGAACCGGATCGGGTTGACCTTGTGCGGCATCGTCGAGCTGCCCACGGTCCCTTGGCCCCGGACCTGCGCGAAGTAGCCCAGCGAGATGTACGTCCAGACGTCGGTCGCGAGGTTGTGCAGCACCCGGTTGAAGCGCGCGACGTCCGCGTAGAGCTCGGCCTGCCAGTCGTGCGACTCGATCTGCGTGGTCAGCGGGTTCCAGGTGAGGCCGAGCCCCTCGACGAACGTCCGCGAGACCTCGGGCCAGTCCGCGCCGGGGACCGCGGCCAGGTGCGCGCCGTACGTGCCGGTCGCGCCGTTGAGCTTGCCCAGGTACTCGGCGCGCTCGATGCGGCGCAGCTGCCGCTCGAGACGGTGCGCGAGGACCGCGAGCTCCTTGCCCAGTGTGGTGGGCGTGGCGGGCTGGCCGTGCGTGCGGGCGAGCATCGGGACGTCGGCCAGCGCGCGGGCCATCCCGGCCAGGTCGGCGACCAGGGCGCGGGCGGCAGGGAGCCAGACCTGCCCGACGGCGTCGCGCACCATCAGCGCGTACGCCAGGTTGTTCACGTCCTCGCTGGTGCACGCGAAGTGCACGAGCTCGGCGACGCGCGGGAGCGCGGTGCTGCCGAGCGCCGCGGGCGCGGCGTCGATGCGGCGGCGGATGAGGTACTCGACGGCCTTGACGTCGTGCACCGTGACCCGCTCGATCTCCGCGAGCTCGGCGACCGTGCCGGCGTCGAACTCGTCGACGATCGCGCGCAGGTAGGCGACGTCGGCGTCGGACAGGGCGGGGGCGCCCGGGACCACGCCGGCGGCGCAGAGGTGGGCCAGCCACTCGATCTCGACGTGCACGCGCTCGCGGTTCAGCGCGGCCTCGGACAGGTGGTCGACCAGCGGCGCGACGGCGGCGCGGTACCGCCCGTCGAGCGGGCCGAGGGCGATGTCGGAGTCGGCGAGGCTGCGGCGCGTGCGCGCGGGCGCGTCGGGAGTCTGCGCGTCGTGAGGCATGGCCGCATCCTCCCACCGGCCGCCCGACGCGCGACGGGCAGTCCATGGGCGCTCGGGTGTGGGTGAAGTCGGAAAGCCTGCGGTGCCGGGTGGGTCCGCCGGGCCAGAATGTGCGCGTGGCGGGACGCGAGGACGCGGGGAGGACGTCGCCCTGGTCCGAGGGCGACGATCGGTCGCGTCCGGGCGCGGCGCCGGAGGGACCCGGTGGGCCGGGCCTGCCGGGCACCCGCAGGCGTCCCGAGCGGCAGGGGCCCGCCGAACCGCCCGGCCGGCTCGCGGGCGTCGTCGCACTGCTCGTGGTCGCGGTGATCGCGGCGGCGCTCGCCGGTCCGTGGGAGCCCCCGACCCGGACCGAGTCGCTCCTGCCCTGGGAGCCGCCCGAGCCTCCCGAGTTCACGATGCCGCCACCGCACCCCGAGCTCCAGATCGTCCAGATCGGCGACAACGAGGTCCAGCCCTGGGACCTCACGTGGCTGGGCGTGGGGCTGCTGGCGGTCATCGTCGCGTGGATCGCGTACCTGGTGGTGCGTTGGTTCCGCCGGCACCCCGTCGAGCTGCCCCCCGAGGCCCCCGACGACGCGGGCCTCGACCCGGGTGAGACCCTGCGCGGCCCGGGCGTCGCACAGCCGGACCTGCCCGCTCTGCGCGCGGCGGTCGCCGGGGCGGACCTGCTCGTCCGACGGCGCGTGCCCCCCACCGAGGCGGTCGTCGCGGCGTGGGTGCACCTGGAGGACGCCGCGGGCCGCTCGGGCGTGCCGCGCAAGCGCACCCAGACGCCGACGGAGTTCACCGTCGACGTCCTCGACCGCACCCCGGTGGACCCCGCCGCCACCCGCGCGCTGCTCGACCTCTACCTACGGGCGCGGTTCGGGGACGACCCGATGACGGGTGCCGACGTCGCCAGCGCGCTCGCCGCGCTCACGACCCTCGCCGAGGGGCTCGGCGACCCCGACGCCGCGCACCTGGACGAGGTGGAGATCGTGCTGGACGAGCCCGCCGACGGCACCGACGGCGAGGTGCGCCCGTGATCGGCCTCCTGTGGCGCCCGGCCCTGGCCTTCGCCGGTGTCACCTTCGGTGCGGCTGTCGTGGGCCTGCGGTGGGCCGACGCCGCGCTCGTCGGGCTCGTGGCCGCCGTCGCCACGGTGCTCGTCCTGACCCTGGGGGCCCGCGAGAGCGACGCCTGGCCGCGCTACCGGCCGCCCGACCAGTCCGGCACCCGGCGCGACGTCATGGCCCTGACCTGGTCGTTCATCGGGCGCGAGGGACGCGTCAGCGAGTTCGCGGTGCGCCGCGTGCGCCTCGACGCGACGCGGCGGCTCGCGAAGCACGGCGTCGTCGTCCCGGGCGGGCTCGGCGCGACCACGCGCACGTCGCCGGACGTGAGCGACGACGTCCGCCGGCAGGCCCGTGCGCTGCTCGGCGACCGCGCCTGGTTCATCCTCACCACGCCCGGGGGGACCATGCCGTCCCTCGCGGACATCGCCCACTGCGTCGAGGTCGTCGAGCGCCTCGAGCCACCAGCCCCGACCGCCCCACCGACGAGAGGCCTCTCGTGACCGCACCCACCCCGCCCCCCGCCCAGCCCGCCGACGGTGCTCAGCCCGCCGATGGTGCCCAGGCCGCCGACGGTGCCCAGCCCGCCCCGGCGGTGCAGCCGCCGTCGCCCGAGGAGGTCTCGCACATCGCGGCCGCGGTGCTCGAGGAGGTGGCGACCGTCGTCGTCGGGATGACGGAGCCCCTGCGGATCGCGCTCGCGGCCGTGCTCGCGGGCGGGCACGTGCTGTTCGAGGACGTCCCGGGTCTCGGCAAGACGCTCGCGGCGCGCAGCCTGGCGACCGCGCTCGGGCTGGAGTTCCGGCGCATCCAGTGCACGCCCGACCTGCTGCCGAGCGACATCACCGGCTCGGCGGTGTGGGACCCGCAGGAGATGGCGTTCCGGTTCCGGCCCGGCCCGGTGTTCGCGGGCCTGCTGCTCGCCGACGAGATCAACCGCACCGCGCCGAAGACGCAGTCGGCACTGCTGGAGGCGATGGCCGAGCGGCAGGTGACGGTGGACGGCACCACCTACCCGATGACACGGCCGTTCCACGTCATGGCGACCTCCAACCCGGTGGAGTACGAGGGCACGTACCCGTTGCCGGAGGCCCAGCTCGACCGGTTCATGGTGCGCATCGCGGTCGGCTACCCGAACCACGACGCCGAGGTCGACGTGCTCACCCGCCGCCTGGGCCGTCGCAAGGAGGAGGCGCCGGTGCGTCGCGTCGTCGACGCGCAGGCCCTGCTCGCGATGCAGGCGGGCGTCGAGGCCGTGCACGTGGACGCGGACATCGTGACGTACTGCGTGGACCTCGCCGCCGCCACGCGCAGCCACGAGGCCGTGGAGATCGGGGCGTCGCCGCGCGGCTCGCAGGCGCTGATGCTGGTCGCGCGGGCGCTCGCGGTGCTCGACGGGCGTCGGTTCGTCGCACCGGAGGACGTCAAGGAGGTCGCGGTCTCCGCGCTCGCGCACCGCATCACGCTGACCCCGGCGACGTGGGCCGCGGGCGTCAATGCCGACGACGTCATCACCGACGTGCTCAAGCGCGTCGCCGGCCCCGCGACGGTCCGGGGGCGCTGATGACGGGTGCTCCGGGCCTGCCCTCCCAGGGGTGGGCGGACGACGAGGAGCGGGCTGCGCTGCGCCTCGTCGACGCGCCGCGCCCACCGGGAGCGCCCTGGGCACCGGACCCCGCCCTGATCTGGACGGCGGCCGCGGGCGTCGTCCTGCTGACGTTGGGCGCGCTGCTGGGCCGGGCGGACGTCGCGCTCCTCGGGCTCGCCCCGGTGGTCACCGCCGCGTACGCGGTGTGGGTGCGGCCGCGCGGCGAGGTCTGGGT
>JAEZBT010000283.1 GCA_023426865.1 Actinomycetes bacterium | reverse complement strand
ACGTACTCCAGCCCGCCGGCGGCCCGGTCCAGCACCGGGATCCGCGTGCGGGCGGTGTCGAGGTCCCACAGCCCGTTGACGTCGATCCGGACCTTGCCGCCGGGGCCGAGCGCGTCCCGCACTGCCTCCAGCCGCGCCTCGTCCTCGGCGGGGTCCTGGCCGGGCTCGGCGACCTTGACCTTGGCGGTCGCGCAGCCGGAGCCGGCGACGATCGCGCGGGCCTTCTCGGGGTCGACCGCGGGCACCGTGACGTTGACCGGGACCCCGTCCCGCACGGGTGCGGGCCAGCCCAGGTCGGCGGCCTCGCGGGCCGCGCGCCACCAGGGGGCGGACGCGGCGTCGTCGTAGTCCCAGAACGGGGAGAACTCGGCCCAGCCGGCCTCGCCGCGCAGCAGGACGCCGTCGCGCTCGGTCAGCCCGCGGAACCGCGTGACCAGGGGCACGCGGTAGGCGACGACGTCGGGCACGGTCGCCACGGTAGTGCGCCGCAGGTCAGCCCACGGACTCCACGGCAGCGGTCTCGGGCTCCGGCGCCTCGCCCTCGAACAGGTGCAGCCCGACGATGCCCGCCACGATGAGCACGAGGGAGACGATCTTGCCGACGCTCACCGCCTCACCCAGCCAGGCCATCCCGACGACGGCCGTCACGGCCGCCCCGATCCCCGTCCACACGGCGTAGGCGACGCCGACCGGCAGGGTGCGCAGCGCGAAGGCCAGGCCGCCCATGCTCGCGACCAGGAGCACGCCGAAGAGCACCGAGGGGCCCGGACGGCTGAAGCCCTCCGAGGCCTTGAGACTGAGCGCCCAGCCCGCCTCCAGCAGCCCCGACACGATGAGCACGAACCACGCCATGACGCCTCCATCCGTTCGCAGAACGGTAGGCGATCGGACGCCCGGCGGCGCACCCCGGGCCGCGGCCGGGCCGCTCGCTAGGCTCGGTTCCGTGCTTCCCGACCGCGTGTCCGAGACGTTCGAGCCGACCCGCTGGCGCACGGTGCCCGGGTTCGCCGATCTCACCGACGTGACGTACCACCGCGCCGTCGAGCGCGGGCCGGGTGGCGTCACGGACCTCCCGTGGGTCCGCGTCGCGTTCCACCGGCCGGAGGTCCGAAACGCGTTCCGGCCGCACACGGTCGACGAGCTGTACCGCGTGCTGGACCACGCGCGCTGCTCGCCCGACGTCGGCGTCGTGCTCCTGGGCGGGAACGGCCCGAGCCCCAAGGACGGCGGCTGGGCGTTCTGCTCGGGCGGCGACCAGCGCATCCGCGGGCGGGACGGCTACCGCTACGAGACCGCGGGCGGCGAGGGGACCGACGGCGCCGTCGACCCGGCGCGCGCGGGCCGCCTGCACATCCTCGAGGTGCAGCGGCTGATCCGGACGATGCCGAAGGTCGTCGTCGCGGTGGTGGACGGCTGGGCCGCGGGCGGGGGCCACTCGCTGCACGTGGTGTGCGACCTCACGGTCGCGTGCCGGCAGCACGGCCGCTTCAAGCAGACCGACGCCGACGTCGGCTCGTTCGACGGCGGTTACGGGTCGGCGTTGCTCGCGCGGCAGGTGGGCCAGAAGCGGGCCCGCGAGATCTTCCTCCTGGCGCGTGAGTACTCCGCCGACGACGCCGAGCGCTGGGGCGCGATCAACGAGGTGGCGGAGCACGAGGCGCTCGAGGACCTCGCCTGGGAGTACGCCCGGACGATCGTCGGCAAGTCGCCGCAGGCGGTGCGGATGCTGAAGTTCGCGTTCAACCTCGCGGACGACGGCCTGGCGGGCCAGCAGGTGTTCGCCGGCGAGGCGACCCGCCTGGCCTACATGACCGACGAGGCGCTCGAGGGCCGCGACGCGTTCCTCGGCAAGCGCCCGCCGGACTGGTCGGCCTTCCCGTACTCCTTCTGAGGTCTCCTTCTGAGATCAGCTCCCGGCGACGAGCCAGAGACCGAACTCGACGAGCTGCCGTACCGCGAGCGCCCCCACCACCGCGACGCCGAGCAGCAGGCCGAGCGAGACGAGCGTCGGCAGGGCCGACCGCAGGCGCTCGCGGCGGGCGGCGTCGCGCTCGAGGTCGATGTCGGTGAAACGAACGTCGGTTGCCATGCCTCCAGCGTCCGGCCGGAGGCCCTCCGGGCGCGTCGGCCCAGCGTCTCGACCTGCCCGGCCCGCGCTGCACCCACGGGTGCCCGCCCGGTGCGACCCGGGGCGGACGTGCGGGGCCGGGCCTCAGCCCGGAGGCTGATCAGCCGATCGTCAGCGACCCGTCCTCGGCCGGGACCAGCTCGACCCAGGTGTTGCCGGGGGCGAGGGTGATCGGTGCGCCGGCGCCGTCGAACAGCTGGAGCGGCTGGTCCTCGGCTGCCTTGCGCCAGCGGGCCGGGATGGTCATGCCGGCGGTCGCGACGATCGCGTCACCCTCGCCCACGAGGCCGTAGGTGGGCACCGGCGCGGCGTTCTGCGCGTCGAAGCCGCTGTCGGGGTGCGAGGCGACGATCGAGACGACGTTCGTGGCGCCGACCTGCGCGCCCGTGATCGCGTCCATGAACGGGGTGGAGCCCTCGTTGCGGAGCCACTGCCCGCGCGTCGCGTCGTACGTCCACGTCGGGGTCGACGCCGAGGAGAGCCGGAACGACAGTGTCGTCGCGGGCGTGCCCGCCAGGACGGCGCTCGCGAGCTCCGGGCGCAGGGCGAAGGCGAACTGCTCGGTGGGCGGCGCGGAGTGGTTCGCGTCGGCCTGGGCGAGGATCGTCGTGAGCGACGCGTAGACGTTGTGCGGTGCGGACCGCGACCGGATCCGGTAGAGCCCGTCGGCCCCGGCGTCGTGGCTGATCGGCTGCAGCGTCGAGTTGTAGACGAGCTGGAGGATGCCCGGCTGGCCGCCGGAGAACACGAACGGTGCGCGCAGCGGCGCGGCGATCGGGATGTCCATCGGGCGGACCGAGCGGACCGGCCCGATCTCCTCGGGGAGCTGGCTGTGGAAGACGGCCACGAGGCGCGAGACCTGGAACTCGACGATGGTCTCCCAGACCACGTCGGCGTGCTGCAGGCCGCTCTGCGGGCGCGCCTGCTTCGTGTTCTCGATCTTCACGACGACGGCGGGCCGCGCGGTGATCTCGCCGGTCAGGCCGGTGAGCGGCCACGTGGGCGGGACGGTGGGCTCGGGCGGCGCGGCACGCGTGACGTCGACCGCGGGCGTGACCGTGACGTCCGGCGGCGGCTCGGGCGGCTCGCTGCTGCTGCAGGCCGCGAGCGCCGTGGTCAGTGCCAGGGCGGCGAGCCCGAGCCTCGCCCCGGTACGCGCGGAGCGGCGCGTGCGGATGGTCGTCGCGGATGCCACAGCTGTTCCTCCTCGTCACCGGCGAACCGGCGGACGCTCCCTGCGCTGCCTACGCAGCCCACTCCACTCTATGGCCCGCCTACCCTGGGATCGTGCACCGCCGTGTCCTTGCCGTGGAGGTTCACCCCGGTGATCTTTCCGCGGTGGCCGCGGCCGTCGACGGGTCGGGTCCGGCGCTGGCGCCGCTGCGCCCGGGTGGGGACCGCCCGGCGGTGCCCGACGGCACCCTGGTGCCGGACGACGTCGCCCTCGTCGTCACGACCTCCGGCTCGACGGGCGAGCCCCGCGCCGTGCTGCTCGACGGTGCCGCGCTCCGCGCGTCGGCGACGGCGACCCACGACCGGCTCGACGGGCCCGGGCGGTGGCTGCTCACCCTGCCTCTGCACCACGTGGCGGGGCTCCAGGTGGTGGTGCGTTCGCTGCTGTCGGGGCAGGCGCCCATC
>JAEZBT010000281.1 GCA_023426865.1 Actinomycetes bacterium | reverse complement strand
AGGACGACCGCCTCCCATCCGGCGAGGTGGAGCGCCCGCGCGACAGCCAGGCCTCCGATGCCCCCGCCGACGACGACGGCAGAACCGCGCACAGCGCCTCCTCTGGTCGGGCCGCCGACGGTCAGGCCAGCCCGGACCGGTGGGCGATGATGGCGAGCTCGGTCCGGTCCCGCGCGTCGAGCTTGGCCAGGATCCGGCTGACGTAGGTGCGGGCCGTCGCCGGGCTGATGTACAGGACGGCGGCGATCTCGTCGTTGGTGTCGCCGTGACCGACCCGCTGGAGCACCTCGAGCTCGCGCTCGCTGAGCGTGCCGAGCCGGGGATGAGGCTGCGGCTGGGGCGGGCTCGCGGCAACGAAGTCCATGAGGCGACGCGTGATCGCCGGTGAGAGCAGGTTGCCTCCGGAGGCGGCGGTGTGGACCGCCTGCCGCAGGTCGGGTCCGGGGGTGTCCTTGAGGAGGTACCCCGCCGCGCCGACACGCACCGCCTCGATGACGTCGGCGTCGTCATCGAACGTCGTGAGGATGAGGACGCGGGTCGCCTCGAGGCGCACGTCGGCCCGGATCCGCCGCGTGGCCTCGATCCCGTCCGTGCCCGGCATCCGGATGTCCATGAGCACGACATCGGGCCGGTGCCGCACCGCCAGCTCCACGGCACGGGCACCGTCCGCTGCCTCGGCGACGACGGTGATCGTCGGGTCGCTCGTGAGCAGGGCGCGCAGGCCGGCGCGCACGAGGTCCTGGTCGTCGACCATCAGAACTGTCGTCATCGCTCCTCCCGGAGGGGCATCGTCGCCGCGACGACGAAACCGGTGGCCGTCCAGCCGGCATCGAGCGTCCCGCCGAGCGCCTCGGCTCGCTCACGCATCCCGGCGATCCCGTGGCCCGCCGACGGTTCCCCGTGCTCGGTGGGCGGGCGGCTGCCGTCGTCCTCGACGCGGACGTGCAGCATCCCTGCCGCGGTGTGCACGGCCACGCGGATCCGACGAGCGTGGGCGTGGCGGACGACGTTGGTGACCGACTCCTGGATGATCCGGTAGGCCGCCGCCTCGACGGCCGCCGGGATCGGCTCGCCGAGGGTGACCTCGTCGACGACCTCGAGCCCGGCGACCTGTGCCGGCCGGACGGCCGTGGCAAGGCCACCCAGGCCGGGGACCTCGCGCGAGGTCTGGCCCGGCCGCCGCAGGAGGGCGACCGTGCGCCGGAGGTCCGCGAGCGTGCTCGTCGTCGTCTCGTGGATGACCGCGACCGCCCGCGCCGCAGCGGCGTCGTCGCGCCCGATCGACTCGGCGGCCACCTGCGCGTGGAGGGCGACGACGGTCATCGCATGGCCGACGGTGTCGTGCACGTCCCGCGCCATGGTCAGGCGTTCGGCGGTGACGCGTTCCTCGGCCTGGCGGCGGTAGCGCTCGGCGACGAGGTCCGCGATCTCCCGTGCGCGCGCTTGGAGCGCCCGGCGGGAACGGACGCCGTCCCCCAGCGCGACGGCGGCGGCGAGCATGAGGGCGTTCCAGACCAGCTCGTACCCGAGGACGAAGTCGGCGTCCTGGCCGACGGCGAGCCGGTACCCCGTCGAGATCGCGAGGACGGCCACGGATCCGAGGACGGCGCCGGCGGTGCGGCCCGCCTCGGCGGCGGAGAAGACGGCGGCGGCGACGGGCACGGCGACCCCGACCGGCGGGTAGCCGGCGGCGTAGTAGGCGAGCAGACCGCCGACGGTGAGCGCGACGACGAGGACCGGATGGCGTCGGCGCACGAGCATGAGCGCGCCGAGCCCCGCGGCCCAGAGGTAGGGCATGGCCCCGGGCCGCGACCCGTCGACGTCCGCGGTGATCACCAAGGACAGCGTCAGGGCGACGGACGCCGCCAGGATCGCGTCGGCGACCCAGGGGGCGGTCTCTGCGACGGCGTCCTGGGCAGCGGTGTCGGCCGGCATGCCGCCAGGGTAGGCAGCGTCCGTGGGTGCCGGGAGTCGCCACGGGGCGACTCCCGGCGTCGCCCCGGACCGTATTGAGGTCCTGATCCCGGACCGACGCGGCGCCGTACGAGAATTTCTACGGTCGGCGCCATGACTACTTCGACTCCTCCCGTTTCCCGTCAGCTCGGCCCGTCAGCCGTCGACCACACGCCCCGACGGGCTGGCCCCGTGCGGCGGTTCCTCGGGCTCCCCACGACCGCCGTCGTCGGTCTCGCCGCCCTCGGGCTGCCGCGGGTCGTCCTGCACGACTTCGGTGTTCTGACCGGTAGCTCGGTCACGTCCTTCCTCCTCGCCGTGCTCCCGCTCGTCGCGTGGGTCGTCGTCGCGACGCGGCCCGTCGTGCGGGCGCCCTTCCTCGCCCTCGTCGCGACCGGCGCGGTCCACGGCGTCCTCCTCGCGGCGACCCACCAGCTGCTCTGGACGCGCGCGTTCGACGGCGCGCCCCCTCGGCTCGGCGACAACCTCGCGGGCATCGACCCGGAGCTGCAGGACGTGGTGCTCCGCGGCGCCGCCGTGTTCTCCGGGATGCACACCGGGCTCGCGCTCGGCGTGCTGACGGGCGCCGTCGCCTGGGCGATCGTGCGCCGGCAGCGCCGGGCGGCAGTCCAGTCGTCCTCCCGATGACACGGGGGCCGGGCACCCGGGCTGCCACCCACCGCCCGACGGTGGCCTGGCTGACCGGGAGCGCGCTGCTCGTGCCCGTCCTCAGCGGCACGACGCTGACGGCGGGTCCCGGTGAGGGTCCGGCCGTGACTCGAGGGTCCGCGCACCTGCTCGTCCTGGGGGTCTGGGTGGCGGTCGTCGTCTTCGGACGGCGACCGTCACCCCTGCGCACGCTGGCTCTCTGCGGCGTCCTGGCCGGACCCCTCGTCGTGATCGCCGATGCGGCCCTGGCGACGTACACCGGTGTCGCGTCACACGTGGCGGGGCGCGACGCCTTCGCCGTCATCGCGGAACTGTTGCGATGGGCCGGGGCCGGTCTGGCGGCCGGTATCGTCGCGCTGGTGATCCTTCGGGTCGGGCGATCGTGACCGCGCCGGCCCAGACCGTGATGGCGGCGATGGCCCGCGATTGTGCGCGGAGGTCGCGTCCGGGCCTCAGGTGCCCTGCCCTAGCGGGTGCTGCGGTCTCGGAGGAGTGCGACTGTGAACAGAGCGGAACGCGGCGAGGGCTCTTTGGTCGGCGTCGTCGAGGGTGTGCAGGTACTTCTGGGTGGTTTGGATCTGGGCGTGGCCCATGCGTGCCATGACGGATCGCAGGTCGGCGCCGCCGGCGAGGAGCCAGGAGGCGTGGGCGTGGCGCAGGTCGTGCATGCGGACGGGGAAGTCGATGCCGGAGCGTTGGACGGCGGGTCGCCAATAGCGAGTGTTGAACGTGGCCCGCGACAGCGGCTGGCCACCTGCGGTCTCACGCGAGGGGAACAGGAGGTCATCGGCCGCGAGGTCGAGGTCGCGGATGCGTGAGGTGAGGGCGTCGATCAGGTCCTGGGAGACGGCGAGGGTTCGGTGTTCGTCGTCTTTGGGGTAGGGCTTGACGAGCATGCGTTGGCCGGTGGGGGAGTCCTTGGCCGAGACCTCGACGATGGTGTCCTGCACGGTGATGGTGCAGGTGCTGGTGTCGATGTGCCGGGGTCGAAGAGCGACCAGCTCACCCCAGCGCAGCCCGGTCTCGATCGCTGTCATGACCATCACGGTGAACCGGGGCGGGATCTGCGCCAGCAGCCGGGTGTACTCGTCGGGCGTGAGGGTGCGGGTCTTGGTCGTCACGACCTTGGGTAGGTCCGTGGCCGCGCAGGGGTTGAAGGGGATGATCCGGTCGGCGACGGCGCGGGCGAAGATCGAGTGCAGCATGACGTGGTACTTGACGATCGAGCGCGCGGACAGGCCCTTGCGTTGCTTGCCGGCGACGGTGTTCGGCTTCCCGGCTTGGTTGACCCACGCCTGGACCATCGCGGGCATGATCCGCGCCATGGGGTAGTCCCCGAAGAACGGGATGAAGTGGATGCGCAGGTTCGAGGCGTAGGCGGCGTAGGTGGTGACCTCGAGGTGCCGGGAGGGCAGCCAGACGTTCTCGGCGTACTCCCGGAAGGTCAGGCGCCCGGCGCGTGGGTCGATCCACGTCCCCTCGGCGAGTGCGAGTTCGGCGCGGACGGCGGCCTGCATCGCGGCCTTCTCGGTGCTGAATGTCCCGGCGGTGCGCTTGGCTCCTGACCCGTCCCGGTAGCGGCCCTGGTACCGCTTCTTGCCGTCGTCGGCCCGCCGCACGGTCACCCATGCCATCGCGACGCCCCCGTCCCCGATGTGGGCGCAATGTGGGCAGACACAGCCGAGAGCTGGCGAACAGGAGCGGACGTCGGCGTACGCATGAGAGGCTCTGACGTGCGCGGATGCATGAGTACAGCCTAGTCAGGAGGGGTGCAGGCGCAAGAGGGGCTGCACTCATAACCCAGAGGTCGCAGGTTCAAATCCTGCCCCCGCTACAAGTGAAGTACCAGGTCAGAGGCCCTTCCGATCGAGAGATCGGAAGGGCCTCTGGCGTTGGTGTCAACGAGATGTCAACGGACACCGCCTACGGACGCGTGCGGATCGGGGCGGACACCTGCGGCCGACGGATTGCCAATGACCGCCCTCTCCCAGGGGCGAGCACGCGCGTTGTACGCCCGTTCGTCGGTTCCACTTGGCACTCTGTGTGCTGTGCAGGAGCCCGCGGAGGTTGCCGAGGCCAGGGAACGGGACCGTGCTGGCCGTGTCATCGAGGTGCTGATCGTCGTCAAGGCGGCACCCCAGCCGTCGCGCCACTACGGCGACACCGTGTGTGTGGCGGGAGTTGCCTTGGCGCCCCTTCGATGGGTCCGGCTGTACCCGGTGCCCTTCCGATATCTGGAGGACGGTCAGAAGTTCCGGAAGTACGACATTGTTCGCGTCAAGGTCCGCGACGCAGGGTCAGACCGGCGGCCCGAGTCACTCAAGGTCGACGCGGAGAGCTTCGCGACGATCTCGCACCTTGAGGGCTGGCCCAAGCGAGCACCCTACGTGGAACCGATGATCGGCGGTTCCCTGTGTGCGGCACAGCGCGCCGTCACGACCGACCTCAATGCTCCGTCCCTCGCGGCGCTGCGGCCCACGGGGACCATCGCTCTGAGGGTGTCCAAGCACCCGGGCTGGAACGCCGATCAGCTGACCCGGTTTCGCGACTACGCAGCGCAGGGCGACCTGTTCCGCGCCCATGAGCCACGGATGCTTGATGCGCCGCGGCTCAAAGCCTCGTTGCGCTTCGATTGCGAGGAAGGTGGCTGCTCGGGGCATCAGCTCGGGCTCATCGACTGGGAGCTCACTGCCGCGCAACGCCGCTTCCGCGACCTCTCGGATGCTGAGCTCGAGAAGGTCATCCGCGAGCGCTTCTGGCAGCGCATGTACAACTCGAGCACCGCGCCAGCGATCTTCGTTGGCAACCAGGAGGACCCCCGACGTCGTCGCCAGTTCGTCCTGCTAGGTACGTACTACCCCGCGCGCCGCGACGCTTCAGCGGCGCAGCCCACGCTCTTCTAGCGCATCGCCGTTCACCGGGTGTGTCCCTCTTTGGTCCTGCAGCGCCTGCAGAACAAGGCTTCGGTGGCACTGCCCCTCCGTGGCCTCGAAACAGAGGACTACGACGAGACCCTCTCGCGTGATCGAGGCGAGTGCTTGCATCGCTTGCTGCCCGGGAGCGGACTGGAGGACATCGCGTCGATAGCGCTCGTGTGCTTCAGTGCGCTCGCTTCCTGCCTTGCTGAAGCCATCGCGATTGTCGCGCGGGTTCCCAAGCGCTGGGAGATGGATGTACTCGACTCCCAGCTCAGCGCAGGCCTCGGCCAGTGCCTTGCGGGAGAAGCCGCGTTTGCGGGACACCGGGTTGAGCCGGACGTCCACCAGAGCACGCGCCCGCCAGGCACGGAGGCTCTCGGCAAGATCGTCGAGTTCACGGCCCTGGTAGCCCCAACCGATTGCGAGCGCCCGGTCCGTCACCGGGTCATCCTCCCACGACCGGACGGGCCACCTCCCGGGAGCATGCTGCCGCGGCCGGGTGTACCTGGGAGTGCCCCGCGGCAGCGGTATGAGCGAACGGTCCGGGCGGCTTCCCACCAATCGGGTGAGCCGCGACCTCCGCGTACATCGTGGCCACCGTACGAAGCATCTCGGTGGGTGCCGGAACCGTGCGGCCGTTGAGCCGGGCCGCTGCAACATCGGGGTGGTCGGTGACCAGGTCACGGGGAAGTGCCTGTGCTGGGACGTGGAGCAGGCCCGCACGGGAGAGCCGGTCGAATGCGGCGCCTTCGTGGACGGCAATGTCGGCCATGACTTGGACGGCGCCGTTGAGCGCTGCGCCGATGTGGCGATCCTCGGTCGCGATGGGGACGCGATCAGGGCGGGCGTCGAGTGGTACGAGTTCGCCGAGCAGCCGGGCGGCCGCGCCGGCGTCGTCGCGGGCGCGAACCCCTGGGCGTCAATAGTCGTCAGATATGCACATGACGAAGTTCCTGCTGTGGCTCCTCCTGTTCGTCATCTGCTGGCCGCTCGCGCTGCTGGCCCTGGTGGTCTTCCCGATCGTCTGGCTGGTGCTCCTTCCGTTCCGGCTGGTGGGAATTGCCGTCGAGGGCGTGCTGCAGTTCCTGCGTGCCGTCCTGCTCCTGCCCGCCCGGCTGCTCGGCGCCCGCGTCTGACGCCCGGAACACCGACTTCGCCGCGGCCCGGCGTCACGGGCGCTTGGGGCAACCCGCCGGCCTCCTGCCACGTCCAATCACCGTCTTCCGGCGTAGACTGTCCGGAATCAGTGGCCTCACCGGCTACGAGGAGCGTCGGAATGCTCGATAGATTGTCGAGGGTGGGCCTGGCGTTCGCCCTCATGGCGGCCGGGACCCCGGCGGCGCTCGAAGCGCAGGCCACGCCGACCGCGGCCACTCGCCTCTCGGTCCCATACGAGGCGTTCACGCTGCCAAATGGCCTCCACGTCATCCTCCACCAGGACCGCAGCGTCCCGATGGTCGAGGTCAACGTCTGGTATCACGTCGGCTCATCGCGCGAGCGGCCAGGTCGGACCGGCTTCGCGCACCTGTTCGAGCACCTCATGTTCGAGGGGTCGGGCCACGTCGCCGAGGGTCTGTTCGACACGCTGCTCGAGGCGGCGGGCGGCTCGAACAACGGCTCGACCAACACCGACCGCACCAACTACTACGAGAGCCTGCCGTCGAACGCACTCGACCTCGCGCTCTACCTCGAGTCCGACCGCATGGGCTACCTGCTCGATGTCGTCACGCCGCAGATCGTCGACAGCCAGCGCGACATCGTCAAGAACGAGCGGCGTGAGCGTTACGAGAATGCGCCGTACGGCAAGGCGGACCTGCGCCTCCCCGAGCTGCTCTATCCGAAGGACCATCCGTACCACTGGCCGCCCATCGGCTACATGGACGACCTGTCGGCCGCCACCCACGAAGACGTGGTCGACTTCTTCACGCGCTACTACGCGCCCGGCAACGCGAGCCTCGTGATTGCCGGCGACATCGACCTGGCCGAGACGAGGCGCCGCGTTGAACACTGGTTCGGCGACGTGAAGGCCGGTGCCGCCGTGCCGCCGCTGCAGGTGCCTGCCGCGGTGCTGACGAGCGTCGTGACGGAAACACTTGTCGACCAGGTGCAGCTTCCCCGCATCTACCTGGCGTGGCTCTCGCCCGCGCAGCTCGCGCCGGGAGACGCCGAGCTCGACATGCT
>JAEZBT010000270.1 GCA_023426865.1 Actinomycetes bacterium | reverse complement strand
CGGGTAGAGCCTTTTCCCGGCAGGTTCGCCTGGGACAGGTAGGCCGCCGCGCGGCGCAGCACCTCGTTCTCCTGCTCCAGCAGCCGGATCCGCTTGCGCGCCTCGCGGAGCTCGACGCCCTCGACCCGGCTCGTCCCGACCCGGGCGCCGTCATCGACGTCGGCCTGTCGCATCCACTTGAACAAGGTCATCGGGTGGACCCCGAAGTCCTTGGCGATCTGCTCGACGCTCACACCGGGCTCACGGTTGCGGGCCACCCGGACGACGTCGTCACGGAACTCGCGAGGGTAGGGCTTGGGCACGGCAACATCCTCCCCGGCCGCCGCAAGGCAAGCCAGATCAGGTGTCACCTATCCGTGCAGCAGACCCGGATGACCCGACGCTGCGCGTTGCGGACACCCCTGCGAACCAGGCCCAGCTCGGCCACCTCGACGACGTCGTCGGACGCCCATTGGTGGGTCAGCCTGTGCTCGAGGTGCCGGTGCAGGTGAACGGGGTGCCCGAGTCGTTGCTGGACTACGCGCACCAGCAGGGCGTGCTGATCCGTGACGTGGCTGGGCGTGAGTACGGTCAGCGATAGGCCGAGTCGCGGCATCGCGAGCGGTGGGTTCGGCGGGAGGAACGGCGTAGTGGCGCAGGACGTGATGTACACGACGCGGTGGGTCGACACCACCAGGAAGCCGGCGCCCCGTCACTCGTGGCTGAGCGCCGACGAGGCACGGGAACGTTGGGATGGTGGCTACGACCGGTACGGCATCGTAAGCGTCGTCGACGCCGCGACCCGCGATGCGGACGGCACTCCTCGTCCGAGATGGGCCGTCTTCGGCTCGGCGACGAGCGCCATCCGCGTCCGCTTCTTCACACCCGGCGGGTCGAACTGGCGCACCACCGACTACGACGTCATCGACGGGCGACTGTGGCGGTGGATCTGCTGGACGTACGTCTACCCCGACCAGGACACCCGGTATCGGCTCACGCAGGCCACGAGGGTCATCAAGGAGGAGTTCCTGCCCGACCGGACCGGCAGCGTGCAGTTCGATGAGCGCGACGGCCTCCTGCACAAGGCCACCTTCACCGACGCCCCGGTCGACGGGTTCTGGCTCGAGCGCCCCGCCTTCGGCGACTGGACCGACCTCGCCAACCCCGACTACGGCGTGCCCACCGGCACCGACTGGCCCACACCCGCCTGAACCACGGGCCGCTGACCTGCGGCTGTGGAGCGACCCACCCTTGGCCGGTGGAGCGACCGCGCCCACCCGCACATCGCTCCAGGTCACCCACCTCTCCGGCACCAGCCACCACGCCGGCGGCGGAGTAGCGGGGCGTCCGCGCGACGCTCCCCTGACGCCCGTGAGCCCCCCGGGGGGCCCGGGGGGCCCCACGTCGAAGCTGTGTGGACCACGCGCCGCCGCTGTGTCCGGCGCGCGGCCAGACGGATCAGAAGTCGGTGTCGCGGGGGGCGGGGACGCCGGTGAGCAGGCTGCGCACCTCGGCCTCGCTGTAACGACGGTGGCCGCCGAGGGTGCGGATGGCCGACAACTTGCCGGCCTTCGCCCACCGGGTGACGGTCTTGGGGTCGACGCGGAACATGCTCGCAACCTCGGAGGGGGTGAGCAGGGCGCCAGGCGTCTCGGTCCGGTTGGCCCTGGCTGGAGTCTGAGGCGACATTGCGCTCTCCTGTCGTTCGGTTCGCCCGGCCGACCTCGAGGGTCCCGTGGCTTTGCGTCCCCACCTCGCGGTGGGTTTGCCCTTTTCGCTGACATGGACAGGGTGCCACAAAACCGGACATTGACCAAGGATCCAACGCACCGAAGGGGAAGAATCACCCGTTCGGCACAGTCCGGTCACCCGAGCGGAGCAGCCCCGTGGGCACCCTCGGACCCATGGTGGCACCTCGCGGGGGCCTCGCGGACCCTCGCCCGCGAGCGCTCGACAGGCAGGGATCCAGTCCGCCACCTACCGTGTCAAAGGACGGATCGTCAACCAAGCGGAGGTGGCGCAATGCCTACAGTCGAGCAGTCCATCGACGTCAACGTCCCGGTCGGCACGGCGTACAACCAGTGGACGCAGTTCGAGTCGTTCCCGGAGTTCATGGGCGGCGTCGAGGAGGTGCACCAGCTCGGCGACGACATGACGCACTGGCGCACCACCGTCGGGGGCGTCGAGCGTGAGTTCGACGCCGCGATCACCGAGCAGATCCCCGAGGAGCGCGTCGCGTGGCGCAGCGTCGACGGGAAGACGCACGGCGGAGTGGTCACCTTCCACCGGCTCTCGGCGGACACGACCCGGATCATGGTGCAGATCGACTGGGAGACCGCGTCGCTCACCGAGAAGGCCGGCGCGCTCGTCGGCGCGGACGACATGCAGGTCAAGAAGGACCTGAGCCGGTTCAAGGAGTTCATCGAGTCGCGCGGCACCGAGACGGGTGCCTGGCGCGGCGAGATCTCCTGACCCACCCCCACCCCGCGAGGCGCCCCCGGCCGATCCCGGGGGCGCCTCGTCGCGTCGGGCCCCGTCCCCTGGCGCAACCGCCGCAGGACTACCCCGGTCGGGCCGGGCGCGTCGAGACCGCTACGGTGCGCGCATGAGCGACCCTCGTGACCTCCTCGACGCCGAGATCCTGCGCGCCCGCGGGAGCCTGAAGTGGACCGGGATGCCCGCGGACATCGCCGCGTGGGTCGCCGAGTCCGACCTGGGCGTGGCGCAGCCCGTCCTCGACGCGGTGCACGGCGCCGTCGGGCGCCGCCTGCTCGGGTACCTGCCCCCCGCCGTCCGTACGTCGCTCGGCGAGGCCTTCGTCTCGTGGGCCGCCGACGCCTACGCCTGGCACGTCGACCCCGAGCGCGTCCGGCCGGTGGGCCACGTGACCGAGGGGTTGCGCCTGGCGATCGACCTGTTCTCCAGGCCCGGCTCCCCCGTCATCCTGCCGACGCCGGCCTACATGCCGTTCGTCACCGCGCCGCAGGTCTGGGGCCGGCAGGGGCTGCAGGTACCGATGGCGCGAGACAGCGCCGGGCGTCCCACGATCGACCTCGACGCGGTCGACTCCGCCTTCCGCGACGGCGGGCACCTGCTCGTGCTGGTCAACCCCCAGAACCCGACGGGCCGCGTGGCCGAGCGGGCCGAGCTCGAGGCCCTCGCCGAGGTGGTCGAGCGGCACGGTGGGCGGGTCTTCGCCGACGAGATCCACGCCCCGCTCGTCCACGCACCGGGTCGGCACGTGCCGTACGCGTCGGTCTCCCCTGCGGCGGCCGCCCACACCGTCACCGGGGTGTCCGCGTCGAAGGCCTGGAACATCCCGGGCCTCAAGTGTGCCCAGGTGGTCCTGACGAACGACGACGACCTGCGCACGTGGCTGCGTCACGACGACCTCCTCACCGAGGGCGCCTCGACCGTCGGTGCCGTCGCGAACGCGGCCGCGTACACCGACGGCCGGCCGTGGCTCGCCGACACGCTCGCGTACCTCGACGGCAACCGCCGTGCCCTGGCCGAGGCGCTCGCCGATGCGCGGGGCGTCGACTACCGGATGCCCGAGGGCACCTACCTGGCCTGGCTCGACCTGCGCGAGGCCCTGGCGGCCCTCCCCGCGGGCGCCGGTCCCGGGGAGGAGCCCCTCGGCCGGTG
>JAEZBT010000247.1 GCA_023426865.1 Actinomycetes bacterium | reverse complement strand
GTCGCCCTCCGCGCGGCGCGCGTCCGGGCTGTCGACCTCGCCCAGGTCGACGGGGATCGTGTCGTCGTCACCGCCGCGCACCAGCCGACAGTATCCGGCGCGCGGGGCCGACGCGGCAGGTCAGCGGTACGCGATGAGCGCGTCGGAGGTGGCGACGACCACGCCGCCGGGGACTGCGTCCAGACCGGCCACCGCCCCCGGGGCGGGGACGGACCACACCTGCGCACCGGTGCGCAGGTCCAGCGCCGTGAGCCCGCCTGGGCCATCCCCCGTGACCACGAGGACCCGACTACCGTCGGTCACCGGTCGGCCAGGCGTCCCGATGAGCGCCTCCTCCTGCCAGAGCTTCTCCCCGGAGCCCAGGTCGATCGCCCACACCCCGCGCGACTCGCCCACGAGGACACCGCCCACCTGCAGCCTCGCCGCCAGCGGCACCTCCGGTGCGGACCACCGCTGCGCGCCCGTGCCGACGTCGAGGGCGACCATCGCCGGCCCGCCGTCGCCGGTGAGCCGGACCAGGAGGCGGTCGGGCGCAGAGCCGTCGGAGTACTCGGGGACGACGAGCCGACCGTCGGTCCGGAAGCGCTCGGCTCCGTCGGGCCCGCTCACCACGACGACGGGCTCGCCCAGGTAGGACTCGCCATCGGCCATCCGCAGGGCGCTGACACGCATCTCGGCGCGGCCGCCGTCGGCGAGAGTGACCCGTGCGGTGGGCGACAGCAGGCCCCCGTCGTCGGGCTCCAGGGCCGCGCCCGTCGCGAGGTCGAACGCGGCGACGGGGACCCCTTCGAGCGTAACGAGGGACACCACGTCCTCGACGACGGAGGCGAAGAGGGAGGGGACGGCCGCCTGGCCGACCGTGGAGAACGGGGTGCGCGCCGTCCACAGGTTCTCGCCGGCGAGGTCGGTGCGGGCCACGGAGAACGTGCCGTCCATGCCGACCGCCACGGCGACGACCGACTCCCCGACCGGCTCGACGTCCACGACGTCGCCCGGGAACGCCAGCGTCGCCGTCTCCTCGCCGGTGGCGAGGTCGAGCACGCGGACGTCGGTACCGGCCGCAGCCGTCGGGAGCGCGCCGTCGAACCGCGCGTCCACGATCGCCAGCAGCGTGGGGACGCTCGACGCCGCGGACGGACCGGCGCCCGTGTCGCGCGGGTCCCACGCCCGGCACCAGCCGTCGGCGCCCGGCACCTCCCAGCGGATCCGCCCCGTCGCCGGGTCGACGCCGCGCCACGCGGTCACGGACGGCGTGCCGGAGCCCACGACCAGGACCTCGGCGGTGGACGCGGCGAGCCGGCTGTCCTCGAGGCGCCACGCCTCGGCCAGCGGGGACGCGAGGTCCACGAACGGCAGCCCGGCCCGCTCGAGCGCCCTGCGACGCTCCTCGCTCTCCCACGCGTCGCGCATGGCCAGCAGACCGCCCACGGCGGCCAGGACCAGGATCACCACGCCCGCGACGACGCCGGCCCGCCACCCCCGGAGAAGACGACGGCCCGGGCTCTGCCCGTCCCCGTCGGCGTCCTGTCGTGCGGACCCGGCGAGCGCGTCGGCGCTCTCGATCTCCCCCAGGTCGAGCCGGACGATGTCGTCGTCGCGCACAGCCCGACACTACGGCCGGGGCGGTCGGCGCGGCCGTGCCTCAGCCGCCCGAGACGCTCAGCTCGGCCTCGGCCAGCGCCGCGCGGAACGACTCGTCGAGCTCGCGCGAGTCGAGCCAGCCGTCCGGCACCACCGGACGCTTCGGGGAACCCGCACGCCCGCGCTGGCCCTCCGCCGCCTCGCCCGGGTAGGGCTGGTCGAGGTCGAGCCGGGCCAGCAGCGTGTCGAGGTGGGTCAGGTTCTCGACCAGCCCGAGCTCGCGCCGCAGCTCACCGCCCACGACGTAGCCCTTGAGGTACCAGGCCATGTGCTTGCGCATCTCGCGCAGGGCCTTCAGCTCGTCGCCGAACTCGGCGACCATGAGCTCGGCGTGCCGGCGGATCGCGGCGGCGACGTCGCGCAGCCCCGGCCGCACCCGAGCGTCGGACCCGTGGAACGCGGCGGCGAGGTCCGCGAACAGCCACGGTCGGCCCTGGCACCCCCGCCCGACGACGACTCCGTCGCAGCCCGTCTCGCGCACCATCGCGAGCGCATCCTCGGCCGACCAGATGTCCCCGTTCCCGAGCACGGGGATCGAGGTGACCGCCTCCTTGAGGCGCGCGATGGCGGGCCAGTCTGCGGTGCCCGAGTAGTGGTCGGCGGCGGTGCGCGCGTGCAGGGCGACCGCCGCGACACCGGCGTCCTCGGCGACCCGACCGGCTTCGAGGTAGGTGAGGTGGTCCTCGTCGACGCCCTTGCGCATCTTGATGGTCACCGGCACGCCGAACGGCTCCGCCGCCGCCACGGCCGCCCGCACGATGGCGGCGAACAGGTCCCGCTTCCAGGGCAGCACGGCGCCGCCCCCGCGCCGGGTGACCTTCGGCACGGGGCAGCCGAAGTTCAGGTCGACGTGGTCGGCCCGGTCCTCGCCCGCGAGCATCCGCACGGCCGCCCCGACGGTCGCTGGGTCGACCCCGTACACCTGCACGGAGCGCGGACGCTCGTCGGGGTCGTGCCGGATGATGCGCAGCGACTCCGGGGTGCGCTCGACCAGCGCCCGGGAGGTCACCATCTCCGCGACGTACAGGCCCGCCCCGTGCTCGCGGCACAGGCGGCGGAACGCACGGTTCGTCACCCCCGCCATCGGTGCCAGCACCACGGGCGTGTCCACCGTGATCGGCCCGATGCGCAGGGGCGGCAGCACGGGCGCGCCCGCGGGCGACGGCCCGGGGGCGGGCGCGGACTGCTGCGCGACGGACGGGAGGCTCACCGGACGATTCTCCCATCGTGCGCCGGCAGCGCTCGACGCGGCAGGATCTCCCCGTGGCTGCCGACCGCATGACGAGGATCATCGCCGCGATCCTGCTGCCGATCGCCGTCGCGACGCTCGTCGGGATGGTCGTGCTCTGGCCCACCGGCGAGCCACCCGCGACGGGCATCGTCGACATGCCCGCGGAGTACCCGACCGCGCGGGTCACCGCCCTCGACGAGGAGGAGTGCGGTGGCACCAACGAGGACCGGCTCCCGAGCGGCGAGATCCCCAGGACGGTGCCCTGCCTGCTCCTGCACGTGGAGGTGCTCGGTGGCGCCGACGACGGCCGCGAGCTGACCGTCTGGGCCCCGGCGACGGTCGGCCCGCGCGACGTCCCGGTGGGCGCGCGGATCGTCCTGGTGCACTACCTCGCCACCGAGACCGAGCCCGAGGTCTGGGCCTGGTACGACTTCGCCCGCACCGTGCCGCTCATGGTCCTCGCGGGTCTGTTCGCGCTGGTCGTGGTCGCCGTGGCGCGGATGCGCGGCCTGCGGGCACTGGTCGGGCTCGTGCTGGCGTTCGTCGTCATCGGCGCGTTCATGCTGCCCGCGCTGCTGCGCGGCGCCGAGCCGCTCGCGGTCGGGCTCGTGGGCTCGGCCGCGATCATGTTCGTCGTCCTGTACCTCGCACACGGGTTCTCGCTACGCACGTCCGTCGCGCTGCTCGGCACCTTCGCGGGGCTGGCGGCGACGGCTCTGCTGGGCGTCATGGCCGCCGGTGCGGCGCACATCACCGGTATCGAGACCGAGGACACGTACCGCCTCGCGCAGCTCACCGGGCACCTCAACAGCGACGGCCTGCGCGGCATCTTCCTCGCGGGCGTCGTCCTCGCCGGGCTAGGCGTGCTCAACGACGTCACGATCACGCAGGCGTCGGCGATCTGGGAGCTCCGCGCGTCCGACCCGACGGCGTCCTGGCAGACGCTCGTGGCCCGCGGCATGCGGATCGGCCGCGACCACATCGCCTCGACCGTGTACACGATCGCCTTCGCGTACGCGGGCGCCGCGCTGCCGGTCCTGCTCCTGCTCGAGGTCTACCGGCTGCCCCTGTGGCAGACGATCAGCTCCGGCGAGTTCGCCGAGGAGATCGCGCGCACGCTCGTCGGCTCGATCGGCCTGGTGCTGGCGATCCCGCTGACCACCGCGATCGGCGCGCTCGTGGTGACGTCGACCCCGGCGCGGCCGGGGCCGCCCGGCTCACCGGGCCGCGGCAGCGACGGAGACGGCCATACGCACGACGCGCGACGTGCGTCTGCGACTCAGGACCCAGGCCCCGGCGACGAACCTACGGCAAAGTAACCTACGGAACCGTCACCTACGAGAGGCCCGTCCATGCCGACGACTCCCGCACCTGGCTCCCGCTGGCCGGACCGCCCCCTCCCCCGACTGATCCAGGGCGGGATGGGCGTCGCTGTCTCGTCGTGGCAGCTGGCCGCCGAGGTCGCCAGGAGCGGCCAGCTCGGCGTCGTCTCGGGAACGGCGCTCGACCTCGTCCTGGTCCGACGGCTGCAGGACGGCGACCCGGGCCGCGCCATCCGGCGCGCGCTCGCCGACTTCCCCTACCGGGGCGTCGCGGCCCAGATCCTCGACACGTACCTCGCGATCGACGGGCGCGAGCCCGGCGAGCCCTACGGCAAGGCGCCGAAGGCCTCGCTCCAGGCCGGCGCGGACGCCCAGCGGCTCGCCGTCGCCGCGGGGTTCGTGGAGGTCCACCTCGCCAAGCAGGGCCACGAGGGCCTGGTGGGCATCAACCTGCTCGAGAAGATCCAGCTCTCCACGCCCGCGATCCTGTACGGCGCGATGCTCGCCGGCGTCGACGCCGTGCTCATGGGCGCCGGCATCCCGCGGGAGATCCCGCACCTGCTCGACGAGCTCGCCGCCCGGCACCGCGGCGAGCTGCCCGTCGACGTGCTCGGTGCCCCCGAGGGCACCCACCGCGTGGTGCTCGACGCGGCCGAGCTGTTCGACGGCGCACCGCCCACGGTCCGTCGCCCGGCCTTCGTGGCGATCGTCTCGGCGGACATCCTGGCCACGCACCTGGCGAAGGACGAGCGGACGCGGCCCGACGGGTTCGTCGTCGAGGGCCCGACGGCGGGGGGCCACAACGCCCCCGCGCGGGGCCGTCCGGTGCTCGACGACCTGGGCCAGCCGGTCTTCGGCCCCCGGGACGAGGCGGACCTCGCGCGCGTCGCCGCGACGGGGCTGCCGTTCTGGCTCGCCGGGGGGTACGGCACGCCCGAGGGCCTCGCCCGCGCCCTCGCCCACGGCGCGACGGGCGTCCAGGTCGGCACCGCGTTCGCCCTGGCCGCCGAGTCGGGGTTCACGCCGGCGTTGCGCGCGCAGGCACTTGACCGGCTGCGCGCCGGCACGCTCGAGGTGCGAACGGACCCGAACATGTCGCCCACCGGCTTCCCGTTCAAGGTCGCCCAGCTCCCAGGGACCCTGTCCGACAAGGCGCTCGCCGAGGCCCGCGTCCGCCCGCCGTGCGACCTCGGCTACCTACGCCGACCGTACGTCCGTCCGACCGGGACCGTGGGCTACCAGTGCCCGGCCGAGCCCGTCGACGTCTACGTCCGCAAGGGCGGCACGGCCGAGGCCGCCGCGCGGCGCGGCTGCCTGTGCAACTCGCTGCTCGCGGCCGTCGGCCTGGGCCAGGTGCGGGAGGGCGCCGTCGAGCTACCGCTCGTGACGCTCGGCACCGACCTCGACGGCGTGCGCCGCCTGCTCGAGGCACACCCGGAGGGCTGGACGGCACGCGACGTCGTCGACTGGGTCGTGGCGCCGTCGCCGGCGCGGACGGCCTGAGCCGCGCTCCTGGGTCAGGCGGCCTCGTCCGGCGCGGGCGCCGACCCGCGCGCGGCAGAGCGCTCGGCGCGGTCGCGGATCCCGCGGAGCATGCGCTCGGTCATGACGAAGCTCACCCACGAGACCGGCTCGACCATGCGACCGGCCCAGCCGGTGCGGTAGCCGTACCGCTCGCGGACGACGAGCCGCGTTCGGCCGTCGTCGGCCGGGCGCAGCACGAACGCCCACGTGAAGTCGAAGGGCACCGGGCCGTCGTCGTCCACGGGCCCGGCGCCGTGCAGCACCAACGCCTCCTGCGGGAGCAGGACGGCGACCGGAAGCGCGAACTCCGGGTGCAGCCGGACCTCGTCCCCGACGTGGACACCCTGCCACTCGGGCACGACGTCCTCGGCGCTCGTGATGTCGCAGCCGGCAAGGTTCTCGAGGCGGTCGTAGGAGTAGAAGCCCCCGCGCCCCTGGCCCATCTGGACGAGCCACGGCCAGACGTCGGCCGCCGACGCGCGGATCGTGATCGCGCGGGTGGCCACGAGATCGGCGCCCTCCACCAGGTCGTCGCCCGGCAGCTCGGCCGCCTCCTCCTCCGCCGTTGCGCCGAAGGCGAGCTGCGCGCGCCGCCCCTGGCGGTAGGCCGCGACCGCACCCGCGGCGGCGATGGCGGCGAGGAGGGTCCGGCGGACGACGGCGGCGCTGTTCACGCGCACCAGTGAACCGCGCCGCGGGTCGCCTTGTCAGGGTCGATCGGCCCCGGGCCCCCTGCGCCGGCGACAACCTCCGGCCCGGGTGCTGCGTTCTCTAGAGTGTGAGCACGATGGCGAGCGAGGGGCTGCGACCACCACCCGGGGCGATCGGCACGCCGGATCCCGACGGGGCCGCCGTCCACCTCGTCGGCCGGCACCGCACCGCGGACGACGAGTTCACCGCCTTCGTCACCGCCCACCAGGCTGAGCTGCTGCGGACCGCCTGGCTGCTGGTCGGCGACGCGCACCGCGCCGAGGAGCTGACCCAGCAGGCCCTCGTACGCACGTACGCGGCGTGGCCCCGTGCAGGGTCAGGCGACCCGCTCGCCTACACGCGCCGAGTTCTCGTGAACCTGCGCACGGACACCTGGCGGCGCCGCCGTCGCGAGGTCCTCGTCGACGGCGTGCCCGACGAGGCGGTCGGCCTGGGCGCGCACCCGGCACGCGACGCCGCGGACGACCACGCCGACCGCGACCGGCTGGTCCGCGCCCTCGCGGGGCTCACCCCTAGGCAGCGGCGCGTCGTCGTGCTCCGCCATCTCGTCGGGCTCCCCGAGGCGGAGGTCGCCGACCACCTCGGCGTCAGCGTCGGAACCGTCAAGTCCACCTCCTCGCGGGCTCTCGCGCTGCTGCGCGAGACCCTCGGTACGAGCACCGGCAGGAGCGGGTCATGACCCTCACGGACGACGCACTCGTGCGGTCCCTCACCGAGCACGTCGACCGCACACTGCCCCCGATGTCCCTCGACCCGGCAACCGTGGCCGCCGGTGGCCGCCGCTACCGCCGACGCCGGACAGGCACCCGGATCGCGGGTGGCCTGGGCACGGGGCTCGCCCTCGTCGCCGTCGCGGTCGCGCAGGGCCTGCCGGCCGACCGCGGAGCACCGTCCGCGCCGGAGCCCGTCGTGGTGCGCGGTCTGACGTTCGTCGCCGCGGTGCAGGGCGTGGAGACGGAGACCGACGAGGGCGTGCTCTACGACCTCGGCCTCCCCTACGACGTGACCCGGCCCGACGGCGAGCGCGTGGCCGTCGACGTCGAGCCCGGCGAGTTCGCCATCCGACCGTTCGACCCCGCGACGGGCGCAGCGGGCGAGATCGGCGTGTCGATGCGCACGGCGACGCAGCCCTTCCCCGGGCTGGCGTGGACGCGGACGACCGACGCCACGGTGCTCGGCATCGCCCCGCCCGGCACGTCGCCGGAGATCCTCGTCGCCGGAGTGCCCGTCGGGACGCTCCCGACGTTCGAGGTGCCCGGCGTCGCGGGCGACGTGTTCTTCCTGTCGGTCTCCGGCGAGAAGGCCGTCGCCACCTGGCCGGTCGTCGTGGTGCGGTACGGCGTGGACGCGGACGGCAACCCGCTCGAGGTCTCACTCGAGCAGGGGCCGGCACCGAGCGCGTCCGCGCCGGTGGAGCTGGCGCCCGGCGTCCTCGCGGTGGCCGAGCCGACCCCTGTCACGCTCGACGACGGCACGTGGGTGGTCGACCTCGGCATCGAGGTCTCGACCGCGCCCGAGGCGGTCGGACTGGCCCTGGTCCCGCTCACGGACGACGAGCTGGCCCAGATCAACACCTCCGGCCGCCCGGGCCGCCCCGCCGACGGGGGCGTGCAGATCATCGCCGTGGGGGCGAGTGGACGGGAGACCGTCGCCGCGTGGCCGTGGAGCAGCGCCGACTCGCCCACCGACGCCGACATCCGTTGGGACACCGTGCTCAGGAACGGGTCGGACGAGACAGGCGTGTTCATCGGCGTCGTCCCGCCGTGGGTGCCGCAGCCGCGGGTCGTCGTGCTGTACTCCGCCGCCGGCTTCACCCTGGCGGACGGCAGCCGCGTCCAGACCCTCGAGGCACCGGTGTACCCGGCACCGACCAACGACGGCCGCTTCCTCTACACGGTTCAGATCCCCGCGGGCGGAGACGGCGCCGAGGGCTTTGTCACCGACGTGGACGCGACGTTCGCCATCGGCTCCGACGGCACCGTCGTGCCCGGTCAGCGCTGCGCCGGCCAGAGCCTGGACGAGTGCGCGGCGGTCCTCGGCCCGGACGTCTACGAGGCCGTCCGGGCCGACTGACCGGGCGTCAGCAGCCGATCAGCCGCTCCGCGAGCCAGCCGCGCACCTGGGCGATCGCGACGCGCTCCTGCGTCATCGAGTCGCGCTCGCGGATGGTGACCGCCTGGTCCTCGAGGCTGTCGAAGTCGACCGTGATGCAGTACGGCGTGCCGACCTCGTCCTGGCGGCGGTACCGGCGGCCGATGGCGCCGGCGTCGTCGAAGTCCACGTTCCACACCTTGCGCAGCTCGGCGGCGAGGTCGCGGGCGACCGGCGAGAGGTCCTCGTGCCGCGAGAGCGGGAGCACCGCTGCCTTGGTCGGCGCCAGACGGTGGTCGAGCCGCAGGACGGTGCGCTTGTCCACGCCGCCCTTCGCGTTGGGCGCCTCGTCCTCGGCGTACGCCTCGATGAGGAAGGCCATCAGCGACCGCGTCAGGCCGGCCGCGGGCTCGATGACGTACGGCACCCAGCGCTCGCCCTTGGCCTGGTCGAAGTACGACAGGTCCTGGCCGGAGTGCTCGCTGTGGGTCTTGAGGTCGAAGTCGGTGCGGTTCGCGATGCCCTCGAGCTCGCCCCACTCGCTGCCCTGGAAGCCGAACCGGTACTCGATGTCGACGGTGCGCGTCGAGTAGTGGGACAGCTTCTCCTGCGGGTGCTCGTAGTGGCGCAGGTTGTCGCGCGCGATGCCGAGGTCGACGTACCAGTCGGTGCGGTAGTCGATCCAGTACTGGTGCCACTGCGCATCGGTCCCGGGCTCGACGAAGAACTCCATCTCCATCTGCTCGAACTCGCGCGTGCGGAAGATGAAGTTGCCCGGCGTGATCTCGTTGCGGAACGACTTGCCGATCTGCCCGATGCCGAAGGGCGGCTTCTTGCGGGCGCTCGCCATGACGTTCGCGAAGTTCACGAAGATGCCCTGCGCGGTCTCCGGGCGCAGGTAGTGCAGGCCGGACTCGTCCTCGACGGGGCCGAGGTAGGTCTTGAGCATCATGTTGAAGTCGCGGGGCTCGGTCCACTTGCCGCGGGTGCCGCAGCTCGGGCACGCGACCTCGGCGAGACCGCCCTCGGGCGCGCGGCCCTTGCGCTCGGTGGACTCCTCGATCATCTGGTCCTCGCGGAACCGCTTGTGGCACGAGAGGCACTCGGTCAGCGGGTCGGAGAACACGGCGAGGTGCCCGGAGGCGACCCACACCTGCTTGGGCAGGATCACGGAGGAGTCCAGGCCGACGATGTCGTCCCGGCTCGTCACCATCGCGCGCCACCACTGGCGCTTGATGTTCTCCTTCAGCTCGACGCCGAGGGGCCCGTAGTCCCAGGCCGACCGGGTACCGCCGTAGATCTCCCCCGACGGGAAGACGAAGCCACGGCGCTTGGCCAGGCTGATGACTCTGTCGAGGCGGGACTCGGCCACGGGTGCTCCTTGCGTGCCGCACGTGGCTCGCGCGGCGGCTGGTCGGATGCTGACGGGGTGAAGGTGCAGCGTGGCGCGGGGCGCCTGCTGCCGAGCGCCAAGGCTACCGGTCCGCGACCGCCCGGGTTTGACAGCGCTCATCGGCCTTAATGAGAATGATCCTCATGTTCAGTCGACGCGCCGCCCTGCCCTCGCTCCTCGCGGTCTCCGCGCTCGCGCTCGCCGGCTGCGGCACAGCCGGCGCCTCCGACGCCGAGGGCGTCCAGGTGCTCGCGTCGATCTACCCCCTCGCCTACGTCGCGGCCGAGGTCGGCGGCGACCTGGTCTCCGTCTCCACCGCCACCCCGGCAGGGACCGACCCGCACTCCATCGAGCTCTCCCCGCGCCAGCTGCGCGACGTCGGCGAGGCCGACCTGGTGGTCTACCTGGGCGGCTTCCAGGCAGCCTTCGACGAAGCCGTCGCCGAACGTGCACCCGAGCACGCGCTCGACGTCGCCACCGTGGCAGACCTCCAGCCGCTGCCCGACGGCGCGGCCGACGAGCACGCCGAGGAGGAGCACGAGGACGAGGACTCGGACGAGCACGACCACGGCGGCCTCGACCCGCACTTCTGGCTCGACCCGGAGCGCCTGGCCGTCGTCGCCCACGCGGTCGCCGACAACCTCGCGCAGGTCGATCCCGACAACGCGGCGACCTACCGTGCCAACGCCGACACGCTCGAGGAGTCCCTCGTCGCCCTCGACACGGAGCTCACCACCGGCCTGGACAGCTGCGCGGGCGACGTCGTCGTCACGTCGCACGCGGCGTTCGGCTACCTCGCCGCACGGTACGACCTCCGCCAGGTGAGCGTCTCCGGCATCGACCCGGAGGGCGAGCCCTCGCCGGCACGCATCCGCGAGGTGCGCGAGGCCATCGCCGACCTCGGCGTCACGGCCGTCTTCACCGAGCCCCTCGCCGACCCCGCCGTGGCCGCCACGCTCGCTGAGGACCTCGGCGTCGAGGTGCTCCAGCTCGACCCCCTCGACAGCCATGACCAGGACGGACCCGACTACCGTGAGGTCATGACCGCGAACCTCGAGGCCCTGCGCGCGGGCCTGGGCTGCGCATGAGCGAGGCGATCGACGCACGCGGCGTCGTCGTCGAGCTCGGCGGTGCGCCGATCGTCCGCGGTGTGGACCTCGCCGTCGGCGAGGGCGAGGTCATCGCCCTGCTCGGCGCCAACGGCTCGGGCAAGTCGACGCTCGTCCGCTCACTGGTGGGCGTCGTGCCCCTCACCACGGGCTCCGTCCGGCTGCTCGGGACGCCGCTCGGCCGCCAGGTGCGCTGGGGCGAGATCGGCTACGTCCCCCAGCGGGTGAGCGCCGCGTCGGGCGTCCCGGCGACCGCGGGCGAGGTCGTGCTCTCCGGGACGCTCCACGGCAGGCGCCTACGGCCGCCGCGCGACGGGCGTGACCGCGCACGGGCCGCGCTGGCCGCGGTCGGCCTCGGCGGAGAGGTCGACTCGGCGGTGCGGACGCTGTCCGGCGGGCAGCAGCAGCGCGTCCTCATCGCACGCGCCCTGGTCCGTCGGCCCCGCCTGCTCCTCCTGGACGAGCCCGTGGCCGGCGTCGACGTGCCGAGCCAGCAGACCTTCGCCGCCGCGCTCACGGACCTGGCCGCCGCCGGGACCACTGTGCTGGTGGTCCTCCACGAGCTCGGTGCCCTCGCTCCTCTGATCAGCCGCGCGGTCGTGCTGCGGCACGGCGCGGTGGTGCACGACGGCGCCCCGCCACGACCGGCCCCGGAGCACGCCGCGGCCGGGCACGAGCACATCCACCCGCACGACGGCGACCGCGACCCCGCGCACGACGAGCCCGGCGTGGCCCCGACGGTGAGGTGGCAGGCATGATCCAGATGCTCACCGATCCCCTGATGCAGCGCGCGCTCGTCGTCGCGCTGCTGGTCGGGCTGGCCGCACCCGTCATCGGGACCTACCTCGTGCAGCGGCGGCTGTCGCTGCTCGGCGACGGCATCGGTCACGTCGCGCTCACCGGTGTGGCGCTCGGCTGGCTGGTCGGCAACGCCGCCGGGCTGGTCCCCCAGGACACGCTCGCCATCCCGGGCGCGGTCGTCGCCGCCGTGGTGGGCGCCGTCGTCATCGAGGTCGTCCGCACGAAGGGGCGCACGAGCGGCGACGTGGCGCTCGCCCTGCTGTTCTACGGCGGCATCGCGGGCGGCGTGCTGATCATCTCCCTCGCGGGCGGCAGCAACGCGAACCTCGTCGGCTACCTGTTCGGCTCCATCTCCACGGTGTCGACGCAGGACCTCGTCGTCACCGTCGCGCTGTCGGTCCTCGTCCTCGCGGTCGGGCTCGGCCTGCGGACGGCCCTCTTCGCCGTCTGCCACGACGAGGAGTTCGCGCGGGCCGCCGGGCTGCCCGTCGGGGCGCTCAACGTCGCCATCGCCGTCGTCGCCGCGCTGACGGTCACCGTGGCGATGCGCGTGGTGGGGGTGCTGCTCGTCAGCGCGCTGATGATCGTGCCGGTCGCCGTCGCCCAGATGCTCACGTCGTCGTTCCGGCGGACCATGGCGCTGGCGATGACGGTGGGCGTGGTCGTCTGCCTCGCCGGGCTGAGCATCACCTACTTCCACGACGCGTCGCCCGGCGCGACCATCGTGGTCCTCGCGATCGGGCTCTACGCCCTGGCGGCGGCCGCGCGCCCGCTCGTCGCACGCGCGCGGCGCAACGGGGCGCACGACCCCCACCCGGAGCTGCCCGACGACGTCGTGGTGGGTGCACCGTGATGCGCATGACCCGGCAGCGGTCGGCGGTCACGGACCTGCTGACCGAGGTGGACGACTTCCGCAGCGCCCAGCAGCTCCACGAGCTCCTGCGGGACCGCGGCAGCGAGGTCGGCCTGGCCACGGTCTACCGCACGCTCCAGAGTCTCGCGACCTCGGGTGAGGTCGACGTCCTGCGCGCCGAGGACGGCGAGGCGCTGTACCGCCGGTGCTCCCGGCGCGAGCACCACCACCACCTGGTGTGCCGCCGCTGCGGCACGGCGAAGGAGATCGACGGGCCGGGCGTCGAGGCGTGGGCGGAGGCCGTCGGCGCGGCGCACGGGTTCCACGACATCGTGCACACGATGGAGCTGTCCGGCATCTGCGCCACGTGCGCGGCGGAGGCGGGCGAGGCCTGATGCCGGAGTGGATGTCGAGCTGGCCGCTCCTGGCGGTCTACCTCTTCTTCCTCTTCGGGGCCGTCGCGCGCTCGCAGGCCATCTTCTGGCTCGGGCGCGGCGTCGCCGCCGGCGCGGGACGCTCCCGCTGGCGGGAGCGTGCCGAGTCGCCGCGGGTGCACCGGGCGACGCGCACGGTCGAGCGCTGGGGCATGCCGATCGTGCCCGCGGCGTTCCTGACCGTCGGCTTCCAGTCGGCGGTGTTCCTGGCCGTCGGGATGCTGCGCGTCGGCTGGCTGCGCTTCACGTTGTGGTCCATCCCCGGCTGCCTGGTCTGGGCCGCACTGTGGGGCGGCGGCGGGATCGCCGCGCTCGCCGGCGCCCGTGAGCTCGCCGAGCGGTCCCCGTGGCTCCTGGCCGCCGCGATCGTGGCGGTGGGCGCCGTGGTCGCCGCCGTCGCCGCC
>JAEZBT010000145.1 GCA_023426865.1 Actinomycetes bacterium | reverse complement strand
GCCTCCGCCCCGGCGCCGCGGTCACCGAGCCCGCCATGGCCGCCGTCTTCCGCGACGGCCACGACCCGCTGACCGACGCTCCCCTCGGCCGCTCGTACCGTGACCGCGCCGACCGCGCCGTCGTCGGCTACGACCTCACCTTCACCGTCCCCAAGTCCGCCTCGGTCCTGTGGGCGCTCGGCGACGACGCCACCCGCACCGCCGTCCACGCCGCACACCGCGCCGCCGTCGACCAGGCCCTGGACTTCGTCGAGCGCACCGTCGCTCGCACGCGCGTCGGCCACGCGGGCTTCCGCCAGGTCCGCACGCGTGGCGTCATCGCCGCGGCCTTCGACCACTGGGACTCGCGCGCCGGCGACCCGAACCTGCACACGCACGTCGTCGTCGCCAACAAGGTCCAGGGCCCCGACGGCGTCTGGCGCTCCCTCGACGGCACGACCGTCCACGCCGCGGCGGTCACGGTCTCGGCGCTCTACGACTCCCTCCTCGCCGACGAGCTCGCCCGCCGCCTGCCCGTGCGCTGGTCCCACAGGTCGCGCGGCGAGCGGCGCAACCCCGCCTTCGAGCTCGAGGGGATCGGCGACGCCGTCCTGGCCGCCTTCTCCACCCGCGCCGAGCAGATCCACTGCGCCGAGCAGCAGTGGGCCGCCGACTTCGTCGCTTCCCGCGGCCGCAGCCCGTCGCGAATCGAGACCAGCCGGGCACGCCAGCACCTCACGCGGGCAACGCGGCCGCCGAAGGTCGTCCGCCCGCTCCGCGACCTGCTCACCGAGTGGGCGAACCGCGCCCGCGCGCTGACCGGCGTCGAGCCGCGCGACCTCGCCGCCCGAGCCATGGCCGGCACCTACGCCCGCGGGCTCCGCGCCCACGACGTCGGGACGGAGGTGCGGGCCGCCGTCATGGCAGCCGTACTCAGCGACGTCGCCACGCGCCGCTCGGTCTGGACCACCTGGAACCTTGGTGCGGCCGCCGCGCGCACGACGCTGCCGCTGCGGATGGCGTCACCCGCCGAGCGGCTGCGGCTGCTCAACGAGATCACGACCGAGGCGGCCGGTCGGTGCGTCCACCTCGACGACACCCGCGACCCCGAGCGGGTCGGCGTCGGCGAGGCGCTCTACACGTCCACCGAGCTGCTCGCCGCGGAGAAGTCGGTCATCGACGCAAGCGAGGCGCCCGGCGCCGCCGCCATCGACCCCCGACTCATCGACGAGCCGCGGTACCGCGGGCACCACCAGCTCGCGCGGCTCGCACCCGACCGGCGGGCCGCCGTCCGCGCGGTGCTCACCTCCGGCCGGCGGCTCGACGCGCTTGTCGGCCCGGCGGGCTCGGGCAAGACGACGACACTCGCCGCCCTCGCCGAGCTCTGGACGGAGAACGTCGGCCCCGTCATCGGGCTCGCGCCGTCGGCGACCGCGGCCCGCGCGCTCGAGGCGTCGCTCGGCGTGCCGTGCGAGACGGCGGCCATGTGGCTCTACGAGACCGTCGGGGACGGCGCCCATGCACGCGGCCGCGCCTACGCGGCGGTGCAGGCGAGACTCGCGGCGAGCGGTGGGGACGGCGGGCGCGATCACCAAGCCGTCGCGCTGCGCCGGGAGGCCGGTCGGTGGTCGCTCGCGCCGGGCCAGGTCGTGATCGTCGACGAGGCCTCGCTCGCCGACACCCGCAGCCTCGCCGTCGTCGGCCAGGCGGAGGCGGCAGGCGCGAAGGTGCTCCTGGTCGGCGACCACCTCCAGCGCGGGTCCGTCGACGCGGGCGGCGCGTTCGGCATGCTCGCCCGCCGCGGCCCGACGGCGGAGCTCACCTCGCTGCGCCGGTTCCGGCACCCATGGGAGGCGCGGGCGAGTCTGCAGCTGCGGCGCGGGCAGCCGGCCGCGCTCCACGCCTACGACGCTCACGGCGCGTTCGTCGGTGGGTCGCGCGAGCAGATGCTCGACGCCGCGCTCGGTGAGTACCTAGCAGCCGGCGCGGCGGGACGGGTGGCCGTGCTCCAGGCCGCCGACAACCGCACGGTGCGCGCCCTGAACGCGATGGCGCGTGCCGACGGCGTGCGGTCAGGCGCCGTCCGCGAGGGAGGAGTCGAGCTGCACGACGGGCTGGTGGCCGGCGTCGGCGATCGCATCGTCACGCGGCGGAACCACCGGCGACTGCGCACTGCGGACGGGTTCGTGCGCAACGGGAACCTGTGGGACGTCGTCGGGGTGAGCGACAACGGCGGGCTGCGGGTACGGCCAGCTGGCAGCCCAGGGCGGGACGACGGGATGGTGCTGCTCCCGCAGGCCTACGTCGCCGAACACGTCGAGCTCGGCTACGCGGCCAGCACCGCGCGGACGCAGGGCATGACAGTCGACGAGACGCACACCGTCGCCGTGCCGGGGATGGGACGCGAGGACCTGTACGTAGCGATGTCGCGCGGGCGGGACCTGAACCGCGTGTACGTCGTGACGGACGGCGTCGACGGCGAGTGCGTGCCCGGTGCCGCGACGCCCGCGAGCTCGTACCGCGACGTGCTCGACGGCATCCTCTCCACGTCCCACGCGGAGCCGACCGCCACCGAGACCTGGGCGACGTACCACCCGAGCACGCCCGCGCCTCTCCCTGTACCGCCACTGCGGCCGCCGCACGACTTCGGCCAGTCCGCGCGCTCACAGCTCACCGCCTACCGGCCGGCCGCGGCCGCACCTGTTCTCGATCCGCCCACTCGATCACTGTGACCAGCCGAGCACCAGAAGGAGCGCCATGTCCGCCATCACTACCGGCTCGACGGGCCGGCCCTTCCTGACGGTCGCCGAGGCGGCCGACGAGCTCGCCGTCACGGAGCGCTTCATCCGCAAGCTCATCGCCGACGGCGATCTGCGTGCAGTCAAGGTCGGCGCCCGCGTCGTCCGCATTCGCCGCAGCGACCTCGAAGACCTACTCCGGCCAGCCCGCGTGATCCCGCGACATCCGCGCAGGTGGCCCTAGTCGGGGGTGGCCGAACCCCTGCAGCGTTCGACGATCTCGGTTCGACGTCGAGGCATGAGGAGTCTGTCGGCGTCCTGGGCTCAGAGTGGAGCCAGGGGGATGATGACGGGGTCGCCGCCATCGGTCTCGCGACGCAGGTGCGCCCCGCGAGGAAGGTCGCGGCCAGCGAGCAGGCGAGCGATGCGCCGGGCGGTTCGGGCGGGGTGGTTGGTGTAGACGAGGATCTCGGCGCCGTCGGGGCTCATGAGGTTGCCGTCGACCTCGCCGTAGCGGGCGGGCAGGCGCTCTCGCAGCAGGTCCTCGACGTCCCACACAGCTTCTGGCCCCGGCAGGACAACGACGACCTTGCTCGGTGGGGCGACCGGCGCTTCGGCAACCGTGGATGAGGCGACCGGCCGGGAGGTCGGGTCGTCACCGGGCCACCAGATCTGCTCCCGCACCGGACGCAAGGCGCCCTTCTCGAGCTGGATGACGAGCCACTGCTCAAGGAACACCGCGCCCATGGACCCAGCTGGCTGACGCCGCCCGACCTCTCCGAAAGGCACGACGTTGCGCTCGACAACCCTCAGGCGCTCGTCCAGCCGCCACGCCTCGAGCCGTCCCGGGCGAAGGGGATCGGCGTCCTCCAGTTCGGGAATCGGCCACGCGCGGGGGTCGAAGTCTTCGTGCCCGCCAAGCAACCTCCACTCATCAGCGATCGATAGACCGGAGACGCGAACGGCCGCGATCGCGTCCCCCGGCTCATACTGACGAACCTCTTCCAGGCCGACTGGCGGCTCCACGGGCGAGAAGATGTAGCTCAACGTCACGTGGAGTGCGGGGTTGCGTGCCACTCGCCCGGGAGCGACCCGGCCGTCGGCCAGCGGCACCAAGAACCAGTCGCCCAGCCGATACGGGGCGCTACGACCCGCTCCTGCCACGCTCGCCCCCTCCGTCGACAGCTAGCCGCCCCCGCATTAGGTGCACTGTCGCAAGAACCCCCGAGCGAGGTCCAGCCGCGACTGCAGCGCCGGGTTCTTGAACGACATCGGGCGCTGCCGGTTTAGGCTGCCCTGCGCTTGCGCCGTCCGGACGTCAACGTCACCCCACGTGTCATTGAACACGCGCTGCTCCATGCCGCGCCGCGTTTGGTAGTCGCTGATCTGGTAGCGCTCCCTGAAGTCGTAGCCGCTCAGTCGCGCGTCCCGTTGATGCTCGAGCCGTCTACGCTCGAAGTCGTTCGTCTGGCCGACGTAGACGATCTGGCCCGCTGCATCCAGCAACACGTAGACCCCGCCGAGCGCGGCCTGGCATTGGTTCTTCGGCCGGTACCCCCCCGCGACGTTGAGGAGGACTTCCGCGATGACCGCGTCGAGGTTGTCGTTCGGAGGTCCGTCCGACAGCTCAGCGTCGTCCAGAGGGATGCTCGACGGAGTGCCCGAGTACATGGCCGGGTCGAGGCACGCGCTGCGGTCGACGTTGTTGGCCACGCACTGAACGGCCGCTTCCTGGTTCGCGAAGCTGCCTGTGAAGTCACCCGTGCGCGTGAAGATCTGCTGGCTCTCCACCGACTGCCGCACCAGCGTACGGACCTTCTCCTCGGTGGTGCAGTTACTGCCGAAGAACGGGACCCAGCAGGCGGACCCTTCAACCTGGGCGGCGGCACCAAGAAGGGCTGAGCAGTTGTCGGTGCAGTTCCAGTCCTCGTCGAACTGAACGGTGGATGTGAACTCCAGGAACCTCGTGAGGCCGCGGAAGTAGGCGTGGTGACCATTGATGACGGGGGTGGAGGTGCCGTACAGGGCGGGCTGGAAGAGTGTCGTGTAGGGGTCCAGCCCTGCGATCCCGAGCTCGCTCGCATCCGGCTCGCGCGGGTTCGTTCCCAGGCGGTACTCGACGTCATCGGTGTTCAGGTCGAAGTCGGTATCACGTCGGTCGGCCCGTGACGTGTAGTGCTGACCGCCCGCGACCGTCAGGCCGTTCGTCTCGTCGAAGTCCGAGACGGTATCCCGATCGGAGTCGGTCTCCGTGGGCAGGGAGTAACCGATGAAGTACTTGGTGATTCCCGCGTCGATCAGGAAGCCGTAGGTCGACCGCAGCGCGGCGTAGTCGCGCAGGTCGAGCGGCTCCCCCATGCCACGGCCACGGACCTCCTCGCCGTCGGTGAGGCCGTCGCCATCCGTGTCGGCCATGCTCGGGTCGCTCGCGACGCGACGATTGCCGAGGAAGGGGTTGTTCTGGCCTCCGTCGAGGGAAACGTCATAGAACCCGTAGCTGGTGAGGACCCCGTAGGTCTCCTCGCAGTCCGTCAAGCCGTCGGCGTCGCTGTCGGTTCCGTCGTCGATGATGCCTCTACCGAGCTCGAGGTACAGGCTGGGCAGTTGGGCCGGATCCGCCAGGTGCATGTACGCGCCGCCCGTTCCGGACGCGATCGACTCCAGGAGCGCGGCGTCGACCCCTGAACCGAGCCCTATGGTGTGGATCACCACGCCGTCGTCGCGGGCGGCGTCAGTCAGCCACGTGCTGTAGCTGCTCTGACCGTCGGTCAGCAGGATCATCACCCGCACCCGGCCCACCGCGGTCTCCCCCGTGAGTGCCGAGAGTCCAGCCTGAACTGCTGCCGAGATCGACGTACCCCCACTGGCCCGGGACGTGGCGCTCAGCGCGTCACGAACCGCTGCGACGTCGGCGTCGGTGTTCAGCGGGGTCAGAGGCTGGAGGGTGTAGGCACTCCCGGAGAAGCCGACGACGGCGGCCCTGTCGTCCGGGCGCATCTGGTCGAGGAAGGCTTCGGAGCCTGCGACCCGCATCGCGCCCGGGTCGCTGCTCGCCATGGAGCCGGACGTGTCGACGACGAACGCCACGTCCACACCGACGTCCTCGGCCTCACCCTCCTGCAGGCAGAAGACCTCCTTGGTCGCCCAGTAGCGTTCGAACCCGTCCGAACCGAGCTTGAACACGGCGTAGGCGGAGAAGCCGTCGACCCCGACCGACACCGTGTCGTTCTCGGTGTCGACGACCTGTTCACCCTCAAGCGCAACCCAGAGGCCTAGGTCGTCGTCGTGGTGGTAGATCCGCAGATCCGACTCCGGGAAGGAGCCGACACGGTCGGCCAGGTAGGGGATCGTCAGCTGCGCGGAGGTGACAGCGGCGTCGTCGGGCAGGTCGATGTCGTAGACCGGGCTCACGAGGGAGTCCGCCACCTGCTCGGTGAGGAACTCGTCCCGGGCGACCCGCACGTCCCAGGCATTCAGCCCGCCTCCCGACTCGATCTCCAACTGGAGGCCGTCCGGACCGTCAACCTCGACAGTCCCCGGCGGCGCAGTGAGGGAGGCGACCAACGGCGCGCGGTAGGTGAGGGTGACGTCTCGCCCGACCTGGAGCCACGCCGCCGTCAGAGATCCAACGAGGCGAACGTTGCGAGCAACGGAGAGGGTGCCGACGGGTGCAGCGAGCGTGGCGCCAAGGGCGACGTCCCGGTCGACAGTGATCGCCGGCGCATCCTGGCCTTCGTCGGCGGTCAGCACGGTCAGGGCCAAGTTCATGCTCTCCGCATTGATGTCCCCGACGACCGAGTTGCGGCCGATGGAAGCCCGCCCCGTGATCGTCACAGTCGTCGGGTCACCTGAGAGAAGCTCTGCGTCTCGGTCCAGACTGAGGGAGGCGAAGACGTAGTCCCCACCGGACAACGTGAGCGTGCTCTCGCGCGAGACCGTCACGTCCCCGTACGCACCGGGAGCGAGTTCCAGGGTCATCCCGCGAGCTACGTCGACCGGATCCGCGCCTGCCGTGGCGGGGGCGGGCGCGGGATAGGGAACGCCGATCGGGACGGCTACGCTCGTCGCTTCGCCGGTGACCGTTCCGCCAGGGTCGGTGCTGTTCGTGGCCAGATCAGCGACCGTCGTGCCACGGCCCAGCGAGACCGTGTCGGCCGCAACCGAGCCGAGTCGGGAGTCCCGCCCCACGGTCAGCAGCGCCGTGGCGGACGGGGGGTAGTCTCCCCCGTCGGGTCTGCGCACGATCGTGGCGCCACCCTCGACGGTGACTCCGCGATCGAGGGTGATGCCTGAGTCGGCGAGGAGCGCGATCGGCCCCGAAAGGAAGGTCGGCGTCCCGCCGTCGGTCTCCGCGGCAACGACGAGACCGGAGTCGCTACTTCCAGCATCAACCCCGGCGCTGGCCGCGCCAGCCGGCACGAGGCCCAAGAGACTCATGGAGAGCCCGACGACTGCGGCTGTTCCTCGTGCGCGTGTGATGGTCATCGTGGCCCCCTCTGGCTGGTCATGCTGGCCATGACAGTAGGGACGCCAAGGGCGGGGCCGTGGCCGGTTCAGGGCCCCCGTGATCGAACGGGAACGAGAATCACTCGGATGGCCGCACCCTGCATCGTTTCGACGACGTTGAGGACACTTCGGGGGCACGTGGCCGCGCGCAACGTCGAGTCAGGGATGACCGTGGTGGGTCAACCGGCGCACGCCCTGGTGCCGTGTGACGCGCCAGGGCAATCATGCAGAGTCAGCCCCGAGTGGCATGCCATAACGTGCCATAAGGGCGTTCAGATCGGTGCCTCTCGGTTCATCTCCGTGTAGGCTCGCAAGCGCCTGACCAGCAATTTTGCCTTCCCACCAGGGCGCGGAAACGCGACGGAGTCCGATTCCCAAGCTGAGAGCGCGGGTTCGATTCCCGTCACCCGCTCCGTGTCAGGGCCAGGTCGGAGAGCGATTCTCGGCCTGGCCCTTCGTTTCCCTACGACCGGCGGCCCATGCGGCCTCCAGGGCACGCACGCGCACTCGCGCCCCCGTGGGCCCACGTTGCGGCGCGTCGAGACGCCGCACTCTGTAGTGTCAGAAACCCGCAGGATGTAGCGCAGACATGCCGCGATCTGTAGCCTTCAGGCGTGGGCAGCACTCGCGCGTACACACGGCGCGTCATCGACGGCGAGCTCGACGAGCTGCTCCCGCACCTGCCTGCCATCGCGCTCGACGGCGCCAAGGGCGTCGGGAAGACCGCGACAGCCAGCGCTCGCGCGGCGACCACCTACCGCCTGGACGACCCGGCCACGCGCGAGCTGCTCGCGGCCGACCCCGCTCGCATGGCCTCGGCACCCGAGCCGATCCTCGTCGACGAGCATCAGCGCTGGGAGCCCGCGTGGGACCTCGTGCGCCGGTCCGTCGACGACGACCCGCGTCACGGACGCTTCCTCCTCACCGGATCGGCGACGATGCCGCATCCCACCTCCCACTCCGGCGCCGGCAGGATCGTGCGCTTGCCCATGCGGCCGATGACGCTCCCCGAACGAGGCCTCGCGACACCGACGGTGTCGGTGGCAGATCTGCTGACCGGTCGGGCGCACATCGTCGGCAGCACGAGCGTCGCCCTCGCCGACTACACCCAGGCCATCCTCCGCAGCGGGTTCCCCGGCATGCAGACACTGCCCGACCGCGCCGGGCGGGCAGCGATCGCGGGCTACGCCGACCTCGTCGTCGACCGGGACGTCCCCGAGGCCGGCTTCGGGGTGCGCAACCCCGCCCAGATGCGCGCCTGGCTGCGCGCCATCGCGGCCGCCACCGCGACGACGGCGACCTGGGAGACGCTCCGCGACGCGGCGAGCCCGGGACGCTCCGACCCGCCGCCGCGTTCGACCACCGGGCCGTGGACCGACGCCCTGAAGCGGACCTGGGTGTACGACCCACTGCCGGCCTGGCAACCCGGGTTCAGTCACCTCAAGCGCCTCGCCGTCGCACCCAAGCACCACCTGGTGGACCCTGCCCTGGCCTGCGCGCTCCTCGGCCTCACCGCGGACGACCTGCTCGCCGGCAGTGGTCCAGCGCCGACGGTCCCGCGCGACGGGACCTTCCTCGGAAGCCTCTTCGAGTCGCTCGCGACGCTCTCCGTCCGCGTCTTCGCGCAAGCTGCCGAAGCCCAGGTCGGTCACCTGCGCCGTCGCGACGGCGACCACGAGGTCGACCTGATCGTCCACGGACCGGGCAGGCGCCGCGTCGCGATCGAGGTCAAGCTCTCCAGCGTGGTGACCGACCGGGACGTCAAGCACCTCCTCTGGCTCAAGGAGCTGCTCGGGGACGAGATCACGGACATGGCGATCCTGACGACCGGCAGCGACGCGTACCGGCGACGCGACGGCGTCGCCGTCGTGCCCCTGGCGCTGCTCGGGCCGTAGGCCGCCGCGAGCCCGCGGCCGCGCGTCGGGTTGCCCCGGCCGCCGACCGACCTCCTGCTCCCCGCCGAGCAGCGCCTCCAGCGGCGCGAGCGGCACGACACCCGCCGCCTTCCCCGCCAGCTCCGGGTCCACCGTCATCGAGTCGGGCCAGGCCCGCCCCCCGACGCGCCCGCCGCTCGTTGCTGGGCCTTCCTCGCCAGCCACGTCAGGATCGCCGCAGTCGTCTCCTCCGGCCGCTCCTCCTGGATCCAGTGGCCGCAGTCCAGCCCGACCACCTCGACGTCGGGGACGAACTCGGCCAACCTGTCGAACCGCGGGATCACGTCCCGGTCCCCGTAGATCATGAGGGCGGGCTGCCGCACGATCGGGTCGACGTCCGCCAGCAGGTGCCAGTTGCGGTCCATGTTCCGGTACCAGTTGAGGCTCCCGGTGAACCCGGTCGCCTCGAACGCGGAGACGAGGACGCCGAGGTCGCTCTGGCTCATGACGGGCTCACCGAGGGGCGCCTCCGCCCGGGCGAGGTCGATCAGCGCCATGCCGGGCTGAGGCTCCCGGGGCGGCTCGTTCTTCCGGTAGAGGTTGCGCAGGAACCGGGACGGGTTCTCGTCGAGCACGGCGTCCAGGACGCCCGGCTGCCGGTTCACGTGCACGAAGTAGTAGTCGCCCCCGAACACCTCCTCCATCCACTCGATCCACGGCCGCTCGCCGCGCTCCTGGTAGGGCAGGCTCAGGTTGATCACCCCGGCGACCCGGTCCGGGTGCAGCAGGGCGAGTCCCCAAACGACCATCGCACCCCAGTCGTGGCCGACGAACGTGGCGTCGTCGTACCCGAAGTGGTCGAGGAGCGCCACGAGGTCGCCGGTCAGGTGCCCGATGTCGTACGCGGTCACCTCGGCCGGGCGGGAGGACCGGCCGTAGCCGCGCTGGTTCGGCACGATCACGTGGTACCCCGCCGCGACGAGGGCGGGGATCTGGTGCCGCCAGGAGTAGGCGTGCTCGGGCCAGCCGTGGCAGAGCAGGATGGGCCGCCCCGCGTTCTGGCGGCCGGCTTCGAAGACCTCCAGCTCCACGCCGTTGACCGGGACGAGAGCCGGCTCCGGGAAGTCCGTCGGGAAGGGCGTCGGGTTCGTCGCGAGTGTCATGCCGGCATCCTGCGGACCCTAACCGGTCATCTCATGACCGGTTCTCGTGCCAGTCTCATGACATGCGTGCTGATCGGCTGGTGGCCGTCCTCATGCTGCTCCAGCAGCGCGAGCACGTGACGGCGGCAGAGGTCGCCCGGGAGCTCGAGGTCTCGGAGCGCACGGCCCGACGCGACCTCGACGCGCTGGCCATGGCGGGCGTGCCCGTGTACTCGACGCAGGGCCGCGGCGGCGGCTGGCGACTCGTGGGCGGTGCGCGCACCGACCTGTCCGGCCTGACCGCAGGCGAGGCGCGTGCCCTGTTCCTCGTCGCCGGCCAGGCCTCCACTGCGACGCCCGCCGTGAAGGCAGCCTTGCGCAAGCTCGTCCGCGCCCTGCCCGAGCCCTTCCGCGACCAGGCCGCGGCCGCGGCGTCGTCGGTCGTCACGGACGGGCAGAGGTGGGGTGCGGATCGGGACGTGCGCCCGCCGCCGCGCTTCCTGGACGAGCTCCAGGACGCAGTGATCCGCGGGGTCCAGGTGCGGCTCGGCTACGTCGACCGCGACGGCTCCGCGACCACCCGCACCGTCCATCCGCTCGGCGTGGTCGCCAAGGGCGCGGCGTGGTACCTCGTCGCGGGCACCCCGGCGGGACGACGGACGTTCCGGGTCGACCGCGTCTCGACCGTCGAGCCGACCGACGACCCCGTGCACCGGCCGGACGACTTCGACCTCGCCGGGACCTGGCGCACGATCGCCGACGAGGTCGAACGCCAGCGGACACCCCTCGAGATCCGGGCGCTCTGCGCGCCGTCGGGGATCGATGTGCTCCGGCGGGCCTTCGGCAGCCGCCTCGAGGTGGGCGGCACCACGTCGGACGGCCGCGTCGACGTCGTGATCCGCGGCCGCGACGAGCACACGCTCGCCGGCGAGCTCGCCTGGACGGTCGAGTGGCTCGAGGTGACCGGCCCGCCCACTGTGCGCGACCATCTCGCCGCGATCGGCCGCGGGCTGGTCGAGCGGTATGGCTGAAGCCGGCGCCCCTGGCCCCCCGTACGCGCAGCTCTACGGCCGAGGCACCGGGTACGGCGTCGTGGGCATGACCGTGCGCGTCGAGGTACTCGGCAGCAGGTCCGTACGCCGATCGGCTCAGAGCCACCCGCGTTCGCGCGCCGTCGCCGCCGCCTCGGCGCGGTTCCGCGCCCCGAGCTTGGCGATCGCCGACGAGAGGTAGTTGCGCACGGTCCCCTCCGCCAGGTGAAGACGGGCGGCGATCTCGGCGTTCGGGCTGCCGTCCGCGGCCGCGCGCAGGACGTCCCGTTCGCGGTCGGTCAGCGGGTCGACGCCGTCCCAGGCCGCCACGGCGAGCTCGGGGGCGATCACCCGCTGGCCGGCGTGCACCCGCCGCAGGGTGTCGACGAGCTGCTCGACAGGGGCGTCCTTGAGCACGTAGCCCGCGACGCCGGCGTCGAGCGCGCGCCGCAGGTAGCCGCTGCGCGCGAAGGTCGTGACGATGACGACGCGGGTCGCGCCGCCGCGCCGCGCGCGCTCCGCCGCGACGTCGAGCCCGCTGCGGCCCGGCATCTCGATGTCGGTCAGCAGCACGTCCGGCCGTGCGTCGAGCACGGCCGCGAGCGCCTCGTCGCCGTCGGCCGCGGTCGCGACGACCTCGATGTCCGGCTCCAGGGCGAGCAGGGCCGCGAACGCCCCGAGCACCATGCTCTGGTCCTCGGCCAGCACCGTCCGGATCCTCATCCCGCGGTCCACCCTTCACCGCTCGGGACGATGCCGGCAGGCCCCTGCGCCGGGACCGTCGCCGCCAGAGTCGTGCCGCCCTCGCTGCGGCGGTCGACGCGCCCGCCGAGCGCCGTGATGCGCTCGCGCATGCCCGACAGCCCCGACCCGTCGGGCCCGCTGCCCCCGCGCCCGTCGTCGGCGACCGTCAGGCGCACGTCGTCGCCGTCGCTCAGGATCTCGATCCGGCACGCGCGCGCGCCCGCGTGGCGCACGACGTTCGTGACGGCCTCCCGGACGGCCAGCGCGAGCGCGGCCTCGACCGCCGGCGACATCGACACCTTCGTGTCGACGTGCGCGAGCAGCTCCACCCCGGCTGCGGCCAGTACGTCGCGGGCGTGGTCGATCTCGGTGTCCAGCGCGTGGTGGCGCCACCCGCTGACGGTCGCCCGGACCTCGGTGAGCGCGTCGCGGGCGAGCCGCTCGACGTCGGCCGCCTCCGCGACGGCGCGGGCCGGGTCCGCCTCGGCGACCCTCCGGATCAGCTGGGCGCGCACGACGATGCCGGTGAGCGTGTGGCCGAGGAGGTCGTGCAGGTCGCGGGCGATCCGCTCCCGCTCGCCCAGCGTGGCCAGCCGCTCGATGCGGACGTTGTCCACGCGCAGGCGCGCGGCCTCGCGCCGGTTCTCGGTCTCCGTCAGCACCGAGCCGCCGATCAGCCACACGAGCACGGCAGGCCCCGCGAACGCGAAGAGCCGGAACGGCACGTTCACCTGGGAGACCACCGCGAGGACCAGGAGCAGCAGGCTCAGCGCGACGAACCACCGGCGCGCCACCCGGCGGGACGACCCACCCGCGGCGAACCCGGCGGCGTAGATGAAGAAGACGGTCGCCGTCGAGAGGAACCACACGGCCGCGATGCCGAGTGCCGTGAAGGCCCCGGCGATGACGGTCCTCGTGCGGTCCGAGCCCAGCTCGCCCGTGATCAGGAGCGCCAGCCCGACTGCGACGAGCCCGGCGACCACCAGCCAGTCGGTGGCCTGGGAGCCGGTGGTGGCCCCGGTTCCGAGGCCGAGGGCCTGCAGCAGGGGCTCGAAGCTCAGGATGCCGAGGAAGATGACGTACCACCACCTGGCGACCCCGCGGCGCAGGCCGACGGCGGCCGGCCGACCAGTGGGGT
>JAEZBT010000091.1 GCA_023426865.1 Actinomycetes bacterium | reverse complement strand
GGGGGGCGGCCCCCCCCCCCCCCCCCCCCCCCCCCAGGCATCCTCCTCTACGAGGGGTCTACGGGGTGCGCGGACGGACTTCCTAGAGGAGTGTCACGGTGATCCACGTGACGTACGAGCCCTCGTGCGTCGTCGTGGGTGCTTCCAGGGCGAGCGAGCCGCCCACGGTCGCGGTGCCTCGGCCCTCGCCCGCTGCGGCGCTGGCCAGGGTGGCCCCGGTCTCGAAGCCGGTGCCGGGCGCCACGGCGTCGCCTGCGACGACGACCTGGCCGTCGGCCGACGTCAGGACCGCCGGCGTGATGCCGAGGTACTTGGCGTCGATCGTGTAGGCGTTCGGCGTCCGGAACTCCTGTGCTGCGACGGTGAGTGACCACCCTGGGTTGGCCGAGCGGGTGTCCGCGACGGTCAGCGCGGGGAGGTCACCCGTGGCTCCGAGGAACTGCAGGCTCGGGTCCATCGCGAGCTCGCCCAGCTCGACGGTCGACGCTGACACGTTCATGGCCAGGCCGCCGATGTCGGACATCGTGGCGGTGACCTCGATGCCGTCATCCTTGGTGAGGTCGTTCTGCTTGTTCTGCGCGAGCAGCCACTGCAGGTACGTCTCGTCCTCGTACACCGGACCCATGACCGCGTGGTGGTCGGGGGCGCTGAACAGCTCGTCGCCGAACTCGGTCCACTTCACCAACCGCGCGATCGCGGCGTCGCTGAGGCCGCGATCCTGGTAGGCCGCGACCAGGGCGTTGTAGGAGTTGCGGGCGTTCGCGACCGGGAGCAGGTGGTCGTTGACGCCGTGGGAGATCCAGATCGGGACCTCGCCGGCCGCGATCGCGGTCCGCTGAGCGGCCGAGGCGGGGAAACCGCCGGTGAGCAGCACGCCCGCGATCAGGTCGGACCGCGAGGCGAGGATCGACCAGGCCAGCGTCGAACCGAAGGAGACCGTGCTCAGGTACACGCGGTTCGGGTCGACCGCATTGCCGGCCTTGAACCACTCGATGAGCTCGATCGCTGCGCCGGCCGTGTTGCCGGTCCGCGGGCTCTGGATCGCCAGGACGATGACCTTCTCGTCCGTGCCGGTCCACTCCTCCTGGAACCAGGCGGTCGCCGGGATGTCCGCGACGATCTCGACGCGGGCGTTCTCGCCGTCGTAGCCCATGCCGTAGCCGGGCAGGATGACGACCATCGGGTAGGACTGGGTGGGGTCGTACCCGTCAGGGAGCCGGTAGTCGTAGGGCACGTCGGCGCCCGCGGAGGTGGTGAACACCCCGCGCACGAACTGGTCGACCTCGAGGTTCACGGCCGGCTTGGTGAGCGTCCACGCGAAGCTCGGCCGCGCCGTGCTCAGCGTCGTGCCGTCCGTCGCCTTGATGTCGGCGAGCTGGAAGACGCGCGTGGGCTGGCTCGGATTGATCTTCACGTACATCGTGTTCGTCGACGTCCGGACGGTCCAACCGCCAGGTGCGTCGCTCGAGAGCTCGAGGATGACGTACTCGCCCTCCATCGACGACCCGTCCTCGCGGAGGTTCGCCTCAGAGTTCGTGTAGGCGCGCGTGATGGGACGGTCGACGAGGTCCGTCAGCTTGTCGATCGTGTCGAACCGGAAGTTGTAGCTGCTGTCCTGCACGGTGAACGCCGCAGGGGAGACGCTCGCGGGGTCGACGGTCCCGTCGAACTCGAGGGCCACGGCGGTCACCCGCTGGCCCCACGTCGACACCTGCGTGATCGGTGTGACGCTGATGATGCCGTCCGTGCTCGCGGTCGCGGGCAGTGCGGTGAGCACGCCCGTCGTACCGAGCGCGGCGGCGACGACGGCTGTCGCGAGCCGCCGTGCCCGTCGTCGGTGTCCTGCCGGATGCCTCACGTGGATCTCCTTTGATCGGTGGAGGAGGGCCCGTAGCTGGGTCCAGCGGTCCGGACGATACAACGTTATATCGGACCCAAGGACACCCATTCGGGTGATCGTTACCCGAACGTTGCCGTTCCGGTCGGAACACAAGAAATCGCGCGCGCGAGGGCGAGGGCGTCATCCGCAGGGGCCGTCCGGGCGGGGCTGCCCGGCGGGGCTGCCCGGCGTGGGTCGCCCCGGCAGAGGTCGCCCCGTCCACCCGGTGGGCGGGGTCTACTCAGCCGCGGGGCGGCGCCACCGAGTCGCGGGTCCGCAGGGGCATCGGGAGGCGGTGCACGGCCGGCGTCGGCGGCTCCGCTCCCGCGGCGCGTGCGGAGATCGTCTCCAGGAGCAGGTCGACCGCGCGTCGGCCGAGCTCGTAGTGGGGGATCGCGAAGGTCGTGAGCCCGGGCCGGAGCCACTCGGCGATCGGCGCGTCGTCGAAGGACACGATCGACATGTCGCGCGGCACCTCGAGCCCGGCCTCGTGCAGCGCCTGGTACGCGCCGAAGGCCAGGCGGTCGTTGAACGTGATGATCGCCGAGCCGGCACCGCCGCCGTCGAGGATGCGCGTCGTGGCCTCCCAGCCGTGCTCCGGGAGCCAGTCGTCGACGAGGAAGCCGCTGGCCGGTGCCACGCCGGCGCTGTCCAGCACCTCGAGGATGCCCTGGAGCCGCTCCTGGCCGGCGACGGTGCCGGGCGGGGTGTCCCCCGGTCCGGGACCCGCGCCGACGAGGTGGATGGAGCGGTGGCCGGCGTCGAGGAGGAGTCGTGCGGCGGCGCGCCCGGCCTCGAGCTCGTCGGGGACCACGGCGGGGATCGCCGGGTGGGGTCCGCTCGCGAGCGCGTTGAGCAGCACCGCCGGGGACTGGTCCAGCCCCGAGGGCAGGCGCCGCGTCTGGGTGAACATCGACGCGAGGATCACGCCGTCGACCTGGCGGTCCAGCAGGGCGTTCAGCAGCCGGCGCTCGACCTTGGGGTCGCCCTCGGACTCGGCGATGAACAGCATGAGCCCGCGCTCGTGCGCGGCCTCCAGCGCACCCTTGATGAGGTCGCCGGCGAGCTGCGACGTCGCGACCGTGTCGGACACGAAGCCGAGCGCGAGGCTGGATCCGCGGCGCAGGCCCACGGACAGGATGTTCGGCCGGTAGCCGAGCGAGGTGGAGACCTCACGGACGCGCTGCTGGACGGCGTCGGAGATCCGCAGCTCGTCACCGCGCCCGGACAGGACGAGCGACGCTGTCGTCGACGAGACGCCGGCCGCGAGCGCGACGTCGGCGAGCGTGACCCTGCGTCGACTCAACGTGTTCACCCCTTCGTCGGTGCGCATCGTAGTTCGCAGCGGTGTCCCCACCTGTCACCCGTCCCACGGAACCGAGTGGAACGAAGTTGTGGTGATCCGGCCTCGAGTGGAACGAAGGTGGAGCAGAACGTTCCACTCGGGGGGTGGGGTGCGGTGCGGACGGGAGCGTGACCATGGCCACGATTGGGTAACGAACGCCCGGCGGCGAGCCGCCCCGGCTTGACATGACGTTCGGCATATCCCCAGACTGCAGGTGCTAAGACGATTTAGCAACCGCCGGGACGTGGGGGCCCGGCAGCCCCGGACCGTTCAGAGGAAGGGAGACACTGGTGTCTCGACCTGGTGGAACCGCACGACGCACGGGCATGGCGGCGGCTCTCGCCGTGAGTGCCCTCGTACTCGCAGCCTGCAGCGCGCCCGGATCATCGGACGACGCGGAGGAGCCGGAGGAGTCGGCTGCCCCGACCGACGAGGCGAGCGCCGCTCCCGACTGCGGCACCGACCCCGTCACCCTCAATGCCTACATCGAGACGGGCTTCCCGCTCGCCACCGAGCTCTTCGACGAGTTCAGCGAGCAGTACCCGAACGTGACGTTCGACGTGCGCGAGGACCAGTTCGCCGTCCTCACCCAGAACGCCCCGCGCGTCCTCGTCGACGACCCGCCGGACCTCATGCGCCTGCCGCAGATGTCCGAGCTCGCGAGCGACGGCCTGCTCCTCGACCTCGACGAGTACGCCGCCGCGTTCGGCTGGGACACCTGGCCCGCCTCGCAGCTCGAGCAGATGCGCGTGGACGACGAGGGTCGCCGCGGCAGCGGGCCGCTCTACGCCATGGGCCTGAACTTCTCGATGACCGGCGTGTTCTACAACAAGGAGCTCGCCGCCCAGATCGGGATGGACGAGCCCCCGGCCACGCTGGCGGAGTTCGACTCCTACCTGCAGGCCGCGAAGGACGCCGGCCTCGTGCCGATGGCCCAGTTCAACGGCGGTGCCACCGGTGGTCTCGCGTTCCCGCTGCAGGGCCTCATGGCCTCCTACGGTGACGCCGGCGCCATCAACGACTGGATCTACCAGCAGCCCGACGCCACGATCGTCACGGACACCAACGTCGAGGCGACCGAGCACCTGCAGTCGTGGATCGAGGCCGGCTACTTCGCCGACGACATCAACTCGATGGACTACGCGATGATGATGAGCCGCTTCATCGAGGGCGACAGCGTCTTCATCTTCAACGGTGACTGGGAGTCCGGGAACCTCGACGCCCAGATGCCGGGCAACGTCGGCTTCTTCCTCATGCCCCCGGTCGAGGAGGGCGGCGCGTTCGGCGCGATGTCCGCTCCGCTGACCTACGGCATCTCGGCGAACGCGGCCAACCCCGCCTGCGCCGCGTTCTTCCTCGACTGGATCGCCACGAACGACGAGGCCCGGACCATCGCCGTCGAGATCGGTGGCTCGCACCCGATGGGCCCGGCCGACGCGTTCATGCCCCCGGTCGCCGAGGGCAGCGTCACCGCCGAGACACTGGCCGCCGGTGCGGCGATCGGCGCGCAGGACGGCGCGATGGACTTCATCGCCAACGCGACCGGCTCGGTCTACGCCGAGGGCTGGACGCCGAACCTGCAGAAGCTCGTCGCCGGTGAGATCGACCCGACCTCGCTGCTCGAGGCCGTGCAGGTCGAGTACGAGTCCTCGGTCGGCTGAGATGAACCAGCGGCTGACCGGCCGAGCGTCGGCCCGCCGCGAGGACACCCCGGCTCTGGGAAGCCCGGAGAGCAGGCGCCGCGCCATCCAGGCGCGGCGCCTGCGCCGGGGCGGGCTGGCGCTGCTCCTCGTGGTCCCTGCGGCGCTCGCCTATATCGTGTTCGTGCTGCGCCCGATGGCGCAGTCGATCCAGTGGTCGCTCTACGAGTGGAACGGCGTGACCGAGTCCACCTGGGTGGGCCTGGACAACTACGCGGCGATCCTGCGCGAGCCGGAGCTCAACGGCTCGATCCTGAACGCCTTCCAGCTGATCATCTACTTCAGCTTCGTCCCCGTCGCGCTCGGCCTGTTCACCGCGAACACGATCCGCGGGTTCGCGACGAGCCGGCTCGCGCTCGTCTCGCGCACCGTGCTGTTCCTGCCGCAGATCATCCCGCTCGTCGCCGCCGGCATCATGTGGAGCTGGCTGTACGCGTCGAACGGCATGGTCAACCAGGTGCTCGAGGCGATCGGCCTGGGCGGCGTCGCCCGGGCCTGGCTCGGCGACTTCGACACGGCCCTGCCGGCCGTGGGTCTCATCGGGGCCTGGGTGGCGCTCGGTCTGTGCATGCTCCTGCTGCTGGCCGGCATGACGAAGATCGACCCCGCGCTGTACGAGGCCGCCCGCATCGACGGCGCGGGCCCGTGGCGCGAGTTCTTCGCCATCACCCTGCCGAGCCTGCGCCAGGAGATCGCGGTCTGCGTCACCATCACGGTGATCGCAGCCCTGGCGAGCTTCGACATCATCTACATCTCCACGCAGGGCGGGCCGGGCAACCGGACCCTCGTCCCCGGGCTGGAGATCTACCGCCTCGCCTTCTTCAACCGCGAGATCGGCCAGGCGTCGGCGCTCGCCGTCGCGCTCATGGCCCTCGTGCTCCTCGTCGTCCTCCCGCTGCAGCGGCTCAACCGGGAAGGTGACGCATGATCGTCTCCCGCCGAGAGACCTGGATCGGCCGCATCCTGCTCATCCTCCTGATGGCGGTCACGATCCTGCCGTTCATCAGCCTCTTCGTGACGGCGCTGCACCCTGCGGGCACGTACCCGTCGGGCCTGGAGTGGCCGGAGTCGCCGCAGTGGTCGAACTTCATCGACGCCTTCAAGGTCTCCAACATGGGGGCCCTGCTGTGGTCGAGCTTCCTCATCGAGATCGCCGTCGTGCCGGTCTCGCTGCTCATCGCGACGCTCGCGGGCTTCGCCCTCGGGCACCTGCGTCCGCCGGGCGCGCGCCTCATCCTCGTGGCGTTCGTCCTGGGCCTGACGCTGCCCCGCGAGGGCGTCATCGTGCCGCTCTACTACCAGATGCGGGACCTGGGGCTGCTGAACACCCGGTGGGCGATCATCCTGCCGCTGATCGGCCTGTACATGCCGTTCGCCGTGTACTGGATGCGCGCGCACTTCGTGAACATGCCCGAGGACATCTCCGAGGCCGCGCGCATCGACGGCGCCTCCACCTGGCAGATGTTCTGGCGCGTGCACGTGCCGTTGTCGATGCCGGCGCTGTCCTCGCTCGCGATCCTGCTGTTCCTGTGGACGTGGAACCAGTTCCTGCTGGCCGTCGTCCTGGTCTCGGACCCGACGCAACGCACGATGGCGGGCGCGCTGGGCGCGTTCCAGGGGCAGTGGGGGACGGACATCCCGCTCCTGTGCGCCGGGTCGCTGCTCATCCTCGCCCCGACGCTGATCGTCTTCCTCGTGTTCCAGCGCCAGTTCGTCAGCGCGCTGCTCCAGGGCTCGCTGAAGGGCTGATCCACGTTGCGTCCACCGTTCGATCCCGAGCTGGAGGCCGCCCTCGTCCGCCGTCGCGACGAGGTGGTCCGCACGCTCGAGACCCACGAGATCGCGGCCCTGCGCGGCCGCTCGGTCGACCCGGCGGTCGTCGAGGAGGCGGCCGCCGGGCGCTTCCGGACGTCCGTCCTCACCGCGCGGGGCACCCGTGGCCGGCCCGACGTCGAGGTCGTGCTGCTCCGGCCGACGGCCCCGTCGGTCGGCGGCGGCCCCGTCCCGTGGCTCCTGCACCTGCACGGCGGCGGGCTCGTCACCGGGACCGCCTGGGACGACGTCGTCCCGCTGCTCGACCTGGCCGCTGAGGCCGGGTGCGCGATCGCCTCGGTGGGCTACCGCCTGGCGCCCGAGCACCCGTTCCCCGCCGCGCTGGACGACGCCTGGACGGCACTGACCTGGCTCGCGGGGGCGGCGCCGACGCTCGGGCTGGACCCCGAAAGCGTCGTCGTCGAAGGGATCAGTGCCGGCGGAGGG
>JAEZBT010000009.1 GCA_023426865.1 Actinomycetes bacterium | reverse complement strand
GGCACCGTCCGCGCGCGCACCGTCGTCGTCGCCGCGGGCGGCCTGGCGACCACGCAGCTGCTGCTCGCCTCGGACCGGGTGCACCCCGGCGGGCTGGGGAACGCCGGGGACCAGCTCGGCCGGAACTTCATGGACCACCTGCTCCTCGACGGCGGGCGGCTGTGGCCCGAGGCGCCCGGCGACGTCGCCCGGTGGGCGCCGTTCGACCTGCGGGTGGTGGACGGGGCGCCCGTGATGGGCCACCTCGCGCTGACCGACCGGGCAGTGCGCGACCTGGGGCTGGCGGCCATGAGCCTGCTGGTCTTCCCGCGGGCCTCGGCGCACGCGCAGGAGCGTCGGCTGAGCGACCGCCAGCAGGACGCCGTCTTCGCGGCCTTCGCCATCCGGGAGGCGCTGCTGCGCCGGCAGCGGCCGGAGCGCGGTGCGCCCGTGCGGGTGCTGCGCGGGCTCGACGGCGTGGCCGCCCGCGCGCTGCGCGGCGCCCGGCACCCGCGCTCGAGCCTCGGCCGGGGCGGCTGGTCGCTCGGCGACACCTCAGCGCTGACCCACTTCGACGTCATCCACCAGGCCGAGCAGGCGCCGCACCGCGACAACCGGGTCACGCTCACGGACGTCCGCGACGAGCTCGGCCAGCGTCGCATCAAGGTCGACTGGCGCTGGCACGAGTCGGACGTCGCCGCGGTGCGCCGCTCGCAGGACGCGTTCGCGCGGGCCCTGGCGCGCGCCGGCCTCGGGCGCCTCGAGCCGGCCCTGGTGGACGGTCACCCGGTCGTCGAGTCGTCGTCCTCGCACCACTTCATGGGCACCACGCGGATGAGCGCCCGCCCCGCGGACGGCGTCGTGGACCCCACGGGCGCGGTGCACGGCGTGCCCAACCTGTACGTCGCCTCCTCCAGCACCTTCCCCCGCGGTGGCTACGCGAACGTCACGCTCACCGCCGTCGCGCTCGGCCTCCGGGTTGCCGATCACGTGGTCGCCACGCATGCTGGGGTCACGATCATCGGTTCCGCCGGGCGTGGCGGAACCGGGGACTACGGTGCGACGGCGGACCAGGGGGACGCACGGTTGCCGCTCCGGACGGGGCTGGCGCAGGCCGTCGCCTCCGCGGCGATCGTCGCGGGTGCGATGGCCTCGCCGGCCGAGCTCCCCCCACCAGAGGTGACGGAGACGACGCGCGAGGAGACCGGCGATGAGCGTGACGGTGGTGGTGCCCGCCCATGACGAGGAGGCCGTGATCGGCCGCTGCCTGGACCGGATGCTCCGGGAGGCTGAGCCGGACGAGCTGCGCGTCGTCGTCGTGGCGAACGGCACCACCGACCGGACGCTCGACGTCGCCCGGGCCGCCGGGCGTGCGCTGGGCCACGAGGTCGAGACGCTCGACCTGCCCGAGCCGTCGAAGATCGCGGCCGTACGCGCGGGCATCGAGCGGGCCGACGGTGCGGTCGTCGTCGTCGACGCCGACGTCGAGGTGCCCACGCGCGCGGTGCGGGCGGTCGCGGACGTCCTGGCGTCCCCCCGGCCGGTGGTCGCCGCACCGACGCTCGAGATGGACGCGTCGCGCTCCTCGTGGCTGGTGCGCCGCTACGTGCGGGCCTGGTCCGCGCTTCCCTACGTGTCGCAGTCGATGATCGGGTCCGGTGTCTTCGCGCTCAACGGACCCGCCCTGGCACGGCTGGGCGAGCTGCCCGAGGTCACCAACGACGACGGCTGGGTGCGCCGCCGGTTCGCCCCGCGCGAGCGCGTCGTCGTGCGGGAGACGTTCATCGCCCATGCGGCGCGGACTCTGCGCGCGCTGGTGAACCGACGCGCGCGGATCATCAACGGCAACCGCAGCCTCGACGGCGCGCTCGGCGGGCGCGACGAGGGCCGCAACGGTCCGGGGGCGCTCGTCCGGGCGGTGCGGGACCGAGTCGTCGGCCCGCTGGATGCGCTGGTCTTCCTGGGGGTGACGGCGGCGTCGCGCGCCGTGGCGGCACGGCGCCGGGCCCGGAGGGACATGGGCTGGTACACCGACGCGACGTCGCGGGTCGCTGCCTGATGGTCGCCGGGAGGCGCCGCGGCGCGGGCCTGGGCGAGATCGCCCGCATGCTCGACCCCCGGCTGCTCGCGCACCTGGCCAAGGTCGCGCGGTTCTACGCCTACGGGCACCTCGAGCCACGCCGCCGGCTGACGGCCGGCCCGGGCCTGCGGATGTCGCCCACCGCGAGCCTGCGCAACGGGGAGCGGATCACGCTCGGCCGCGGCGTCCATGTGGGGGAGCGCTGCTACCTGTGGGCCGGGGACTCCACGGGCCGTATCAGGATCGGCGACGACGTCCTGCTGGCCCCCGAGGTGTTCATCACCGCGAGCAACTACGGCACGGCGGCGGGGCGGCCCATCGCGACGCAGCCGAGGCGTGAGGCGGACGTCGTCATCGGCGACGACGTGTGGCTCGGGGCCCGCGTCGTCGTGCTGCCGGGCGTGACCATCGGCGACGGTGCGGTCGTCGGCGCCGGCTCGGTCGTCACCAAGGACGTGCCAGCGAACGCCATCGCCGTCGGGGTCCCGGCGCGTGTGGTCGGCTCGCGCGAGGGCGCGGCGTGACGGGCGTGCCCGACGGCGCTGCGGTGCCGGCCGGGACTGCTGTCCCCGACGTGACGGTCGTCGTCGTCACGCACAACGGGCCCGAGTGGGTCGACCGGTGCCTCCAGGCGCTGCTCGTCGACGCGCGGCCGGCGGCGAGCACGGAGGTCGTCGTCGTCGACAGCGCCTCGGACGCGCCGACGCGCGAGGTGCTCGCGCGTTGGGCCGCCCGCGAGCCCGAGCGGCTGCGCGTCGAGCTCGCGGAGGAGAACATCGGCTTCGCGCGTGGCTGCAACCTCGGTGCATCACTCGGCACCGGCCGCCGCGTGCTCCTGCTCAATCCGGACGCCGTCGTGCAGCCGGGCGCCGTGGACGCCCTGGTCGCGGCGCTGGACGCGGACCCCGGGGCCGGGATCATGGGCGGGCGCACGGTCCGCCCGGACGGCACGCTCGACCCGAGCTCGTGCTGGGGTGCGCCGAGCCTGTGGAGCTGGACCTGCTTCGCCACCGGCCTGAGCACCGCGTTCAAGGGCTCACGGGTCCTCGACCCCGAGTCGCTCGGCGGCTGGCAGCGCGACACCTACCGGCAGGTCCCGGTGGTCACCGGGTGCCTGCTGCTCACCACGCGCGAGACGTGGGAGCGGTTCGGTGGCCTGGACACCGACTACTTCATGTACGGGGAGGACGCCGACCTGTCCCTGCGCGCGGCCCAGGCGGGCCTGCGCCCGGCGATCACGCCCGACGCCGTCGCGGTCCACGCGGTCGGGGCGTCGTCGTCCCGCAAGGCCCACAAGGCGCGGCTGCTCATGACGGGCAAGGCGACGCTCGCCCGCAAGCGCTGGCCGGCGTGGAAGGCGCGCACGGGCGTCACGCTCCTGGTGGTGGGAACCGCGCTGCGGGCCGCGGGCGAGCGGGTGCGGCGGAGCTCCGACCAGGTCTGGTCACCCCTCCTGGCCGACCGGTCCTGGACCGTCGGCTGGGCCCACCGGCTCTGACGTCGGCCCCGGGGCGGGAGGTCGGGACGGCGACGCGACGCCGCGGGCGAGCCGCCCCACGCGTCGGCTGAGCTCGATCGACGGCTGCTCGACCAGACGGTAGAAGGCCATGGTGACCGCGAAGGCGGCGGTCACCCCGACGGCGGCGACCGGTGCGGGCCCCCAGGACAGCGGCAGCACCAGCGCCGTCGCGACGATCACGGGCTCGTGCACGAGGTAGAGGCTGAACGAGCGCGCGCCCAGCCACTGCACCCCGGGGCGTTCGAGGACTGCGGCGCCGGGTGCCCAGCGCAGCGCGACGAGCACGACGGCGGCGGCGCCGACGACCGTGGCCCCGCTCGCGGCCGCCTCGAGGATCCGGGACGGCTCCGGCAGGCCCCGCACGATCCAGCGCGCCGTCAGGAGGACCGCCACGGATGCCACGACCAGGCCCCAGGCGACGCGCGGCCGCCTGCGGCCGTCGAGCCATCCGGAGATGCCGTCGAGCACCTGCGGGTGCTGGGCGAGGAGGACGCCGAGACCGAAGATCGGCAGGTAGCGCAACGCCATCGAACCGGTCGCCGTGCCGACGCCGACGATCGCGAGGAGGCCCACGGCCTCGACGGCGACCCACCGTGTGCCACGTCTGCGGAGCAGCAGGTAGAGCGGCAGCCCGAGGGAGAAGAGGACCTCCCACTGCAGCGACCACAGCGGGGAGTCGAGCAGCCCGGCCCCCGCGACCAGGGCGGCGTCGTGCCAGGCGTCGCCGAGCGGGGCGGAGGCGCGGCTGTGCAACCAGGCGCCACCTTCGGCGACGGAGACCGGCTCGAGCATCGCCTTCAGCGACACAGCGAGCACGATCGCGGCCCACATGGGCACGTAGAGGCGCACGAGTCGGCGCGGGAAGTACTCGCGCCAGTGCACCGGTCGGCGGGTGGAGGGCAGCGTGAGGACGTACCCGCTGAGGACGAAGAAGACCAGCACGGCCTCCTCGCCGGCCCACACGAGGTGCAGGGGCGTGTGGGTGAAGGCCCAGACCCCCGTGCTCTCGCCCGCCGCGCTCACCGCCGCCTGGACCCGCGCGAACGTGGGGTCCAGATGGAGGGCGTGGTGCACGACGACCACCAGGGCGGCGATCCCGCGCACGCCGTCGAGCGAGCGCAGGCGTGCGTCGGCCCGCGCGGCCGCCGGCGCGTCAGGTGCCGGCCGCGCCGACGTCACAGGGCCGCCACGTCGTCCACCCGGGCGGGCCCGGCGCACCTGACGGGTTCGTCGCCCGGGTCGTGGACACCCGCCAGGTCGGCGCGGACCTGGCGGTCGATGTGGAGCCGGCGGCGCTGATGGAGGCGATCCCGTCGGGGT
>JAEZBT010000464.1 GCA_023426865.1 Actinomycetes bacterium | reverse complement strand
GCGCGCCGGCATCCCCGGCGCGGACGAGGTGTCCCCGCACACCCTGCGGCACTCGTTCGCGACGCACCTGCTCCAGGGTGGCGCCGACGTGCGGGTGGTGCAGGAGCTGCTCGGCCATGCGTCGGTCACGACGACCCAGATCTACACACACGTCACCCCCGACTCCCTGCGCGAGGTGTACGCCCTGGCCCACCCGCGGGCGCTCGGCTGAGGACCCCGTGACGGCGCGCGAGCCCGACGTCGCGAGCCTGGGCGGGGGGCGGTGTTGCGCCCAGGCGGGCGCTCGCGGCTGCGGTAGCCTCTCGGCGTGACCAGCCCGGACGACGTCGTGACCGTTGACCCCGTCGGGCGCCCGCTGCCGGAGTTCCCCGAGCCCGGGCCGCTGGCGACGCACGGTCCGGCCCGCATCATCGCCCTGTGCAACCAGAAGGGCGGCGTCGGCAAGACGACGACGACGATCAACCTGGGCGCCGCGCTGGCCGAGTACGGCCGGCGCGTGCTGATCGTCGACTTCGACCCGCAGGGCGCGGCCTCGGTGGGTCTCGGCGTCAACCCGCACGAGCTCGACAAGACGGTCTACACGTTGCTCATGGAGCGTGGCGCGCACGTGTCCGACGTCGTGCGCCCCACCTCGGTGCCGGGCCTGGACGTGCTGCCCGCGAACATCGACCTGTCGGCGGCGGAGGTGCAGCTCGTCGGCGAGGTCGCGCGCGAGTCGGTGCTGGCCAGGGCGCTGCGTCCGGCCGAGTCCGAGTACGACGTCATCCTGATCGACTGCCAGCCGTCGCTCGGCCTGCTCACCGTGAACGCGCTGACGGCCGCCCACGGGGTGCTCATCCCGCTCGAGTGTGAGTTCTTCGCCCTGCGTGGCGTGGCGCTGCTCATCGAGACGGTCGAGAAGGTGCGCGACCGGCTGAACCCGCGCCTGCGCATCGACGGCATCGTCGGCACGATGCACGACCCGCGGACGCTGCACTCCAAGGAGGTCCTGGCGCGGGTGCTCGAGGCGTTCGGGGACCAGCTCATGCACACCGTCATCGGTCGGACCGTGAAGTTCCCGGACTCGTCCGTCGCGGCCGAGCCGATCACGTCCTACGCCCCGACCCACGCCGGCGCCTCCGCCTACCGGCAGCTGGCCCGCGAGCTGGTGGCCCGCGGCGATGCCGCCTGAGGCTGCGCCGGTCGAGCCCGCACCGGCGCCGGCCCGGGCAGGGGCGTTCGAGGTCCACCTGGAGAACTTCTCCGGGCCGTTCGACCTGCTGCTGTCACTCATCTCGCGACACCGCCTCGACATCACCGAGGTCGCGCTCGCGCAGGTCACCGATGAGTTCATCGCCGCCGTCCGGGATGCGGAGGCGCGCTCGGAGCCGTGGGAGCTCGGCCGGCTGAGCGAGTTCCTGGTCGTCGCCGCCACCCTGCTGGACCTCAAGGCCGCCCGCCTGCTGCCCGCCACCGAGGACGACGCCGAGGACCTCGAGCTGCTCGAGGCGCGCGACCTGCTCTTCGCCCGGCTGCTGCAGTACCGGGCGTTCAAGGAGGCCGCGGGCGCGATCGGGACGCGCCTGGCCGAGCAGGGCAGGCGCACCCCGCGCGCGGTGCCGTTGGAACCGCAGCTGGCGACCCTCCTGCCCGAGCTCGTGCTCGAGATCGGGCCGGGGGAGCTGGCCGTGCTCGCGGCGCACGCGCTGCGCCCGAGGCCGGTCCCCGAGGTCGACACGAGCCACCTGTACACGCCCACCGTGAGCGTGCGCGAGCAGGCCGCGGTCGTGGCGGACAAGCTCCGCCGCGCGGGGTCGGGCACCTTCCGGTCCCTCGTGCGCGACGCCGGGTCGCCGACCGTGCTCGTCGCGCGGTTCCTCGCGCTCCTCGAGCTGTACCGCGAGGGCGTGGTCGCGTTCGACCAGGTCGCCCCGCTCGGGGAGCTGACGATCCGTTGGACCGGCGGCGACGCGGAGGTCTCGGTCTCCGACGACTACGACGACGTTCCCGAGGCCCCGGCCACCGCGCCCGGCCCCGCTGACGAAGGAGAGCGCGATGACAGCGCCTGACGACACCGCTGCTGCGCCGGACGAGACGCCCGACGGGGCGGCCGCCGCCGGCCTGCCGACCGTCGACGAGCTGGCCTTCGACGTCGCCGACCTGCCCGGGGGCGCGCACGCGGCCGTCGAGGCGGTGCTCATGGTGGCCGACGAGCCGGTCGCGGCGGTTCAGCTCGCCACGGTGCTGGGCCTGCCCACCCGGGAGGTGGAGGTCGTGCTCGCCGAGCTGGCCGCCGAGTACCGCGGGGAGACGGGCGGCCGACCCCGCGGGTTCGAGCTGCGGGAGGCCGGCGGCGGGTGGCGGGTCTACTCGGCGGCGGCCCATGCGGACGTCGTCGGACGGTTCGTCGTGGACGGGCAGTCGGCGCGGCTCACGCAGGCCGCGCTCGAGACGCTCGCCGTCATCGCCTACCGCCAACCGGTGACCCGCGGGCAGGTGTCGGCGGTGCGCGGCGTGAACGTCGAGTCGGTGGTGCGGACGCTGGTCAGCCGGGGGCTCGTCGCCGAGGTAGGCACGGAGCCGTCGGGCGCCGTGCTGTACGGGACGACGTCGTACTTCCTGGAGCGCATGGGCATGAGCAGCCTGGACGAGCTGCCGCCGCTCGCGCCGTACCTGCCGGACCTCGAGTCGCTCGGCGGGCTGGACGACGCCGAGGGCGGGCGCTGACGTGGCCGGCGGCAACCGCGGCCGCGGCGTCGGCGGGGGAGGCGTGCCCGAGCGCGACGTGCACGAGCCGGACGGCGTCCGGCTCCAGAAGGTGCTCGCGGGGGCCGGCCTGGGCTCGCGGCGCGCCTGCGAGGAGCTCATCGCGGCCGGGCGCGTGAGCGTGAACGGCGTCGTCGTCCGCGAGCTGGGCGTCCGGGTGGACCCGCAGACGGTGGTGCTGCACGTCGACGGGCGGCGGATCCAGCTCGACACGAGCCTGGTCACGCTGGCGTTCAACAAGCCGGCCGGTGTCGTGTCCACGATGAGCGACGAGCGGGGCCGGCCGTCGCTCGCGCAGTACGTCGCCGACCGGCCCGAGCGGCTGTTCCACGTCGGGCGGCTCGACGCGGAGACCGAGGGCTTGCTGCTGCTGACGAACGACGGGGAGCTCGCCAACCGCCTGGCCCATCCGTCGCACGGGGTCCGCAAGACCTACCTCGCGACGGTCTCGGGGCGGGTGCGCCCCGCGGTCGGCGTGCAGCTGCGCGCCGGGGTGCAGCTCGAGGACGGTCCGGCCGCGGTCGACGCCTTCCGCGTGGTGGACGCTTCCGGGAACCAGACGCTCGTCGAGATGGTCCTGCACGAGGGGCGCAACCGGATCGTCCGGCGGTTGATGGATGCCGTGGGGCACCCGGTGGTGCGCCTCGTGCGCACCCAGATCGGGCCCGTCCGGCTCGGGAACCTCAAGCCGGGGCGGACGCGCGAGCTCACCGCCGCCGAGCTCGGCGACCTGATGGCCGAGGTGGGCCTGTGACGGCGGGTAACCTTCCGCGCGGACGTGCGCGCACGGTCGTCGGCAGGGCACCGGGACGCACGGACGGGGAGGACTGACGATGACGGTGCGGGCCATCCGCGGTGCGACCCAGCTCGACCGCGACGAGCGCGAGCACCTGTTCGCGCGTACCGCCGAACTCGTGCAGGCGGTGCTCGACGCCAACGGGATCGACTCCGGCGCGCTCATCTCCGTCATCTTCACCTGCACCCCCGACCTGACCAGCGACTTCCCGGCCACGGCCGCGCGCGAGATGGGGATGGGCGACGTACCGCTGATGTGCGCGGTCGAGGTCGACGTCCCGCACGCCCTGCCGCGCGTCGTCCGCCTGATGGCGCACGCCGAGCTCGACGTGCCGCGCGGCGCGGTGCAGCACGTCTACCTGCACGGGGCGACGGTTCTGCGCCGGGACCTGGCGCAATGAGCGCGCCGACGCCTGCGCCGGCCGCGGGCCCGACGCCCGGCCCCGGCG
>JAEZBT010000368.1 GCA_023426865.1 Actinomycetes bacterium | reverse complement strand
GTCATATTGTTGATGCCGCCGGTCACGCCCAGCCACTGCGTCCGGCGTCGTCGGTCCGCCGCGGCGCCGACCAGCCCGAGCAGGAGCCAGCCCGCCGCGTGCTCCCCCCACCGGGAGTACCCGCGGGCGACGGCGGGCAGCCGACCACCCGCAGCGACCTCCTGGAGGCGTCGCATCGCCGCGATCTCGAGGGTGGCGACGGTGGGCACGGGGCTCATGGGTCTCTCGGCTCGTGGGTTTCCCGGCTCGGCGGCCCACGGGCTGCACGACGGGTTCGGGCGGGCGGGCGGCGGTGCCCTCACGGTCACCGTGCGGGTCGACCTGCCCGCGTCATTGTCCCTGGTCGGGCAGCGACAGGAGGTAGGTCCCGTACCCCGATTTCGCCAGGGCCTCGCCGCGTGCGCGCAGCTCGTCGTCGCTGAGGAAGCCGCGGCGCCACGCCACCTCCTCCGGGCAGCCCACCTTCAGGCCCTGCCGGTGCTCGACGGTGCGCACGAAGTCCGAGGCCTCGAGCAGCGAGTCGAACGTGCCGGTGTCGAGCCACGCGGTACCCCGCGGCAGGACCTCCACCTGCAGCCGCCCCTGCTCGAGGTAGTGCCGGTTGACGTCGGTGATCTCGTACTCTCCCCGCGCAGACGGGGTGAGGTCGCGGGCGATCGCCACGACGTCGTTGTCGTAGAAGTACAGGCCCGGCACGGCGTAGCTGCTGCGCGGCTGCTTCGGCTTCTCCTCCAGGGAGAGCGCGCGCCCGCTCTCGTCGAACTCGACGACGCCGTACGCCGTGGGGTCCGCGACGCGGTACGCGAACACCGCCCCGCCGTCGATCTCCTCGAAGCGGCTCAGGCGGGAGCCGAGACCTGGGCCGTAGAAGATGTTGTCGCCCAGGACGAGTGCCGCGCGGTCCGTGCCGATGAAGTCCGCGCCGAGCACGAAGGCCTGCGCCAGGCCGTTCGGCACCTCCTGCACGGTGTAGGAGATCGAGATCCCGAACTGCGACCCGTCGCCCAGCAGCCGCCGGAACTGCTCGGCCTCGTGCGGGGTCGTGATGACCAGGACGTCGCGGATGCCCGCCAGGATGAGCGTCGAGAGCGGGTAGTAGATCATCGGCTTGTCGTACACGGGCACCAGCTGCTTGCTGACGCCGAGCGTGATCGGGTGCAGGCGCGTGCCGGAGCCACCGGCCAGGATGATCCCTCGCATGGTGCCCCAGTCTGGCCTACCTGCCCCGCCCGGCGCGAAGGATGGGGCGATGCCGCCGCCGTGCGCGTCGGGGGCATGCCTCGCCGGGGCTAGCATCGGGCCGACCGATGAGGAGTGGGAAACGGGGGCGTGGTGCTCAGGCTGATCAACCCGACGCAGGACTACGCGTGGGGATCCACGACGGCGATCCCTGAGGTGCTGGGGGAGACCGGGGCGGACGGCCCGGTCGCGGAGCTGTGGATGGGCGCCCACCCGGCATCGCCGTCGCGGGCGGTCCTGCCGGCGGGGGAGGCGCCCCTGGACCAGCTGATCGCCGCCGAGGCCGAGGCGATGCTGGGCCGCGACGTCGTGGCGCGGTTCGGGCGCTCGCTGCCGTACCTGCTCAAGCTGGTCGCCGTCGCCAAGCCGCTGTCGCTGCAGGTGCACCCGGACATCGAGCGTGCGCGCGAGGGCTTCGCCGCCGAGAACGCCGCGGGCATCCCGCTGCGCGACCCGCGGCGCAACTACAAGGACGCCAACCACAAGCCCGAGCTGGTCTACGCGCTCACCCGGTTCGAGGCGCTGTCCGGCTTCCGCGCCCCGCGCCGCGCCGCCGAGCTCTTCAACGGGCTGGACGCGCCGCTGGCCGTGGCGCTGCACGAGGTGCTCGTCGCCGAGCCCACCTACCGGGGCATCCGGACGGCTTTCCGGCGGCTGCTCGAGCCCGAGCTGCGGCCGAGCGCGGCGCAGGTCGAGGCGGTGGCCGACGCGTGCCGGCGCCGGCTCGCGAACGGGTCCCCGTCGCCGCGTGCCGACCGCACGGTGGTGCTGCTCGCCGAGGCGTACCCCGGCGACCCCGGCACGGTGACGTCGCTGCTGCTGAACCCCGTGACGCTGGAGCCGGGCGAGGCCATGTTCGTGCCCGCGGGTGGCGTGCACGCCTACCTCCAGGGGCTCGCGGTGGAGATCATGGCCAACTCCGACAACGTGCTGCGCGCCGGCCTGACCGCCAAGCACGTCGACGTGCCGGAGCTGCTGGTCAACGTCGACTACGTCGCCGCCCCGCCGATCCGGGTCGCGCCCGAGGTCTTCCACGGCTCGGCGAAGGTCTTCTACGCCCCGGTCGACGACTTCGAGCTCTCCGTGGCCGACGTCGAGGAGGAGGTGCATCCGCTGCCCGGGCGCGGGCCGCGGATCGTGCTGTGCGTGGCCGGCACCGTGACCGTGCGGTCGGAGGACTCCGAGATCGCGCTGGTCCGGGGGCAGTCGGTCTTCGTGCCGGCCGCCGAGGGCCCCCTGACGGTCGTCGGGCCGGGCACGGTGGTCCAGGCAGACGTTCCGTGACCCGCGCGCCGCGGCCCGCCGACGGCGACGGGCGACGCGCCCTCGCGCCCCGTGCGGCCGCGGTCGGGACCGGAGCGGGTGTTGGGCTGGCGGCGGCGGCCCTGGTCCTGGTGGGTCGGTCGACCGGTCTGCTCGACGGGGCGCCCGCCCTCGTGCTCGCCCTCGTGGCCGTGCTCGCCGTCCCCACGTCCCGGGAGGCGTCGCGGCGGGTCCTCCTGGCGGGCTGCACCGTCCTCGGCTGGTTCCCGATGACGTGGTGGTTCGCCTGGCCCGGGGACCTCGGGCGTTCCGGGCTGCTCCTGGCGGGGCTCGTCGGCGCGCTGGCCGGGTGGGTGGCGGCAGGGCC
>JAEZBT010000367.1 GCA_023426865.1 Actinomycetes bacterium | reverse complement strand
AGGCCGAGGCGGTGGCGGGCGTGCCGGCCGAACGCCGAGGCCGCGACGTGCCCGTGCGCGTGGGGCTTGCACTGCGTGAGTCGCCGGTGCGGGCGCGGTCGTTCCTCGGCGCCGCCAAGGCCTGGCGCGCGGAGATGCCTCACACGTTCGCCGCGCTGCGGGCTGGGGTGCTCTCACCGTGGCGTGCCACGGTGCTCGTGCGCGAGACGGCGCACCTGCCGCTCGAGGAGCGGGTGCGGATCGACGAGGAGCTGTGCGCGGACCGCCGGGCACTGGAGGGGCTGGGTACCAAGGCGCTCGTCGCGCGCGTCCGGCGCCGTGCCGCGGAGCTCGACCCTGCTGCCGTCGCGGCGCGAGCGCGCCGGGCGGCGGGGGACCGTGCGGTCTGGGTGCGACCCGCGCCCGACACGATGACGTACGTCACCGCGCTGCTGCCGGTCGCGCAGGGCGTGGGCGTCTACGCGGCGCTGCGGCGCGCGGCGGACCTGGCTCCCGGCGACGGGCGGTCCCGCGGCCAGGTCATGGCTGACACGCTCGTCGAGCGGGTCACCGGGCAGGCGACGGCCGACGCCGTGCCGGTCATGGTGAACCTGGTGATCTCCGACGCCGCGCTCCTCGGCGCCGGCCACGAGCCGGCGGTGCTGGTCGACGGCGGGGGTGCGGGCGGCATGGTCCCGGCGCAGGTCACCCGGAACCTCGTCGCAGGCGGCCTCGACGCCGACGCGGCGTGGCTGCGTCGCGTGTACGCCGACCCGTCCGGGCGGCTGGTCGCGACATCGTCGGCGGGCCGGTTCTTCGTGGGCGGGCTGGCGGACCTGCTGCGGATCCGCGACCAGGGCCTGTGCCGGACGCCGTACTGCGACGCCCCGGTGCGTCACCTGGACCACGTGCGGCCTGCTGCGCACGACGGACCGACCGAGCTCGAGAACGGCCAGGGCCTGTGCGAGGCCTGCAACCTCGCGAAGAACGCCGGTGGGTACACGCAGGCGGTCAAGGACGACGACGTCGGGCTGCACGCGGTCCTCACCACGACCGGGACCGGGCACGCGTACACGTCGACTGCCCCGCCGCTGCCACGACCGGCTGAGGTTCGGCCGCGTGGTCGACCGAGTGCCTCGCCCCTCGACATCGTGTGGCGGGCGGCGCTCGCGGAGGTCGCCGCCGCGTGACCGTGTGCTGACCTCGCGGCCACAGGTGCGGGCCGGCCGAGCCGGCGGCATGCTCCGACGCATGGAGCACATCGCGGATCTCTTCATCGACGGCGAGTGGCGCCCGGGCGCCGGCGGCGAGCGGTTCGACGTCGTCGACCCGTCGGACGGCTCGGTGATCACGCGCTTCGCCGTCGCGACCGAGGCCGACTGCCACGCCGCCGTCGACGCGGCCGCCGCTGCGCAGGAGGGCTGGGCGGCCACCGCACCCCGCGAGCGCTCCGAGCTGCTGCGCGCTGCGTTCGAGCTGCTCACCGACGAGGCCGAGGCGCTCGCCGAGGTCATGGTCCGTGAGAACGGCAAGGCCTGGGCCGACGCCACGGCCGAGGCCGCCTACGCGACCGAGTTCTTCCGCTGGTTCGCGGAGGAGGCGGTGCGCGTCCCCGGCGACGACCGCCTCTCGCCCGCGGGTGACAAGCGGATCCTCGTCGACCACCACCCGATCGGCGTCTCGCTGCTGATCACGCCCTGGAACTTCCCCGCGGCGATGGCCACCCGCAAGCTCGCCCCGGCCCTGGCGGCCGGCTGCGCCGTCGTGCTCAAGCCCGCGCGCCAGACGCCGCTGACGGCCGCCTACGTCGTCGACGTGCTGCGTCGCGTCGGCGTGCCGCGCGGCGTGGTCAACCTCGTCACCCCCGTGCCGACCGGCCCCGGCGTCGCGGCGATGCTCGCGCGGGACGACGTGCGCAAGCTCTCGTTCACCGGCTCCACGGAGGTGGGTCGCGACCTGCTGCGCCTCGCGGCCGACCGCGTCGTCAGCGCATCGATGGAGCTCGGCGGCAATGCGCCGCTCATCGTCCTCCCGGGCGCGGACCTCGAGACCGCCGTCGCCGGCGCGCTGGCCGCCAAGATGCGCAACGGCGGCGCCGCGTGCACGGCGGCGAACCGCCTCTACGTGCACTCCTCGCTGCACGACGCGTTCGTCGAGCGGATGGCCGCCGAGCTCGCCGCGCTACGTGTCGGCCCGGGCCTGGACCGGGGCAACGAGCTCGGCGCCCTCGTGTCCGTCGCGGAGCGCGACAAGGTCGCCGCCCTGGTGGACGCGGCGATCGCGGACGGCGCGACGGTCGTCACGGGCGGTCCGGGCGCCCCGGTGCCGGCCCCCGGCGCCTTCTACCCGGCGACGCTGCTCACCGGCGTGCGGCACGGCTCGCCCGTCACCGAGCAGGAGGTCTTCGGCCCGGTCGCCCCGGTGGTCCGGTACGACGACGTCGACGACGCCGTCCGCATGGCCAACGACACGATCCACGGCCTCGTCGCGTACGTGTTCGGCGAGGAGCGCGCGGCGCTCGCGGTCGCGCGCCGTCTCGAGTCCGGCATGGTGGCGGTCAACCGCGGGGTGCTCAGCGACCCCGCCGCGCCCTTCGGCGGCGTCAAGCAGAGCGGGCTCGGCCGCGAGGGCGGTTTCGACGGCATCGGCGAATTCCTCGAGACGCAGTACATCGCCCTGAGCGCCTGAGGCCCGGCGGTACCGGCCGCCCGCCAGTGATCCGGGCCTTGCAGTTGACGTAACGTCAACCGGCAGCCTTGCGGCATGGATAATCACGACACCCAGACCTACCGGAGCCCCGTACCCGTCCCGGCACTCGACGCCGGGCCCCCAGGCTCCTACCGGGGCATCTACGGCATGCCCATGTTCGCGACGGTCCCGACCGACGACCTGGGCGCCTCCGTCGAGTTCTGGACCCGGGGCCTCGGCTTCTTCGACCTGTTCTCCGTTCCCGGCCAGCTGACGCACCTGAGGCGGTGGGCGTTCCAGGACGTGCTGCTCGCCGCAGGCGAGCGGCCGGCGCACGCGTCGTCCGTGGCAGTCAACGTCGCGTGCGTGCTGCGCGAGCTCGACGAGGTCCGGGCGGCGTGCGAGGGGCTCGTGCCCGGGAGTACCGACGGGCCGCACCGGATGCCCTGGAACGCGGTCGAGCTGCGGGTCCTCACCCCGGAGAACGCGCGCGTCACCCTCACGGCGGGCCTCCCGCTCGACCCGGCCGGCGACCAGGCGCGGTACCTGCGCGAGATCGGCGTCGAGGTGCCAGAGGCCTGACAGCCGCCGCGCGGCGTCGCCCGCCCGCGTCCTGCAGTGGCACGATCGGGCGCGTGATCGACGCGGCGCCGCCCCTGGTCCTGACCGCCCTCGAGCACGGACCGGGCGCGCTGCCCGTGCACGTCGTCGACAACGGCGACCTGCGGCTCGCGTTCCTGCCGAGCGTCGGCGGGCGGCTCATCTCCGTCCGCTGCGGCGGCACGGAGCTGCTCTGGCGCAACCCGGCCTACCTCGACGACGCGCTGGCGACCGTCCGGCCGCGCGCCACCTGGCCACCGCTCGACGGTGGGATGGGCTCGTGGCCGAACGTGGGCGGCGCCAAGACCTGGCCTGCTCCGCAGGGCTGGTCCGGGCCCGACGAGTGGCCCGGTCCGCCCGACGGTGTCCTGGACTCGGGCGTCTGGGCGCTCGAGTCGCGGTGGGATGCGGCCACGGGCGCGCTCGTCGTGCGTCTGACCAGTCCCGACGACGACCGGACCGGCCTGCGCGTGACGCGCGCGTTCTCCGTGCCTGCGCGCGGCTGCACCTTCAAGCAGCGCACGACGTTCACCAACGTCTCCGAGCGTCCCGTCCGGTGGGCGGTGTGGGAGGTGGCGCAGGTGGACACGTCCGCGGGCGGGAAGGTCTGGGTCGACGTCGCCGGCACCGCCGAGCCCGTGGACCTCGTCGACGCGTTCGGGCGCGTGGGCGTGGACCCCGCCGAGGGCGGCCGGCGGCGGGTGCCGGTCGACGACGTCGTCGGCAAGGTGGGGTTCACCGACGCGACGGGTGCGTTGTCCTTTCGCCGCCCCGACGGCGCGGGTCTCGACTGGCGCTTCGACGTCCCGGCCGGGGACTACCCCGACGGCGGGTGCCAGGTGGAGATCTGGATGCAGTACCCGACGCCGGAGCCGCTGGAGGGCCCGGGCAGCCTGCACCCGACGGCGCGGCTGCTCGAGCTCGAGGCGCTCACCCCGCTCACAGCGCTCGACCCCGGCGCGAGCGTGCAGCAGGAGATCGCGTGGAGGGCTGTCCCGCCCGCCGGACGGTGAGGCACGAGCGGATGCGATCAAGGACGGTGCGGGTGATGTTTGTCACCCGGCGTCCCGAACGGCGACGCCCATCGACCAACAGGGGGACCCGCATGTCCAGCACAGCGCGCACCGCAGGCACCGGCGTCCAGGAACGACGTGGCTACCAGTGGCTCGCCCTGGTCTTCGGCGTGGTCTACCTGCTCGTGGGGATCGTCGGCTTCTTCATCACCGGCTTCGACGACTTCACCGCGATGGACCATGACGTGCACCTGCTCGGGTTCGCGATCAACCCGCTCCACAACATCGTGCACCTGCTCGTCGGCGCCCTGGGTGTGGCCATGTGGTCGCGGCCCAGCAGCGCGCGCGCGTACGGCTGGCTCCTCGCGGTCGCCTTCGGCGCCGTGTCGATCTACGGGCTGATCGTCGTGGACAACGAGGACGCGAACATCCTCAACATCAACGGCGCCGACAACGTGCTGCACATCGCGACGACCCTCGTCGGCCTCGCGATCGCGCTCTGGCCGGACCGCGGGTCCGTTCGCCGCTGAGTGGCACCGTCACCCCAGGCGCTCTCGCGCGTCGAGCTCGGCGACGAGCGCCGGGGCCGCGACAAGGCGGTACGACGACGCCACGAGCTCGGCGACCTCCGCCCAGTCGACGGCGTCGTCGTCCAGGTCGATCGCGAGCCAGCCGTACGGGCCGTGGTACGGGGGCGCCCAGAACCGCGCGTCGGCGAGCAGGGCGGGGCGCTCGTCGTCCTCGGGCTTGAAGCAGAGCGCCGCGGGGTGGTCCCGGGTGCCGAAGACCGCGTAGATGCGCCCCGCCCGGAAGGTCGGGCGGCCCCAGGACTCCTTCTCGGTCGAGCCGGGCAGCGACGCGCAGAGCGCGCGCAGCCGCGCCAGCACCGGGTCGTCGTCGTCGTACATGCGCGGGTGGGCCATGCGCGGCGACGGTAACCGGCCACTCCGACACGGGCATAGGTTCGTCCGGTGATCCCCGAGGACATCGCCCTGCTCGCCACGCCCGGAACCCCCGCCGTCAGCCCCGACGGGACGCTCGCCGTCGTCGCCGTGACGCGGCCCGACCTGGAGGGTGACGAGTACGTCGGGCACCTCTGGGTCGTCCCGACGGACGGTTCGGCGCCGCCTCGCCCGCTCACGCGCGGCCACCGCGACACCTCACCCGCGTGGTCGCCCGACGGGCGCTGGATCGCCTTCGTCCGCGCTGCGCCACCGGACGGGCCCAAGGGCAAGCCGCAGGTCCACGTGGTCGAGGCGACCGGCGGCGAGCCGGTCGCACTCACCGACGCTGCGCTCGGCGCGGGCGACCCGCGGTGGTCGCCGGACGCGCGGCGCCTGGTCTACGT
>JAEZBT010000302.1 GCA_023426865.1 Actinomycetes bacterium | reverse complement strand
GTCGCCATGGCGGCGGGCTCGGAGACCATGCTCGTGTCCCGGCCGCCCGACCTCGGGGACGTCGCCGCCCCGTTCGCCTTCGGCGGCAACGACGCCTTCCCGGTGCTGCGCCTCGCGGCCGGCGCCTCGCTGCGCGGGTCCGCGGCGGTGCCTCAGCGCCAGGCGGTGGGCCGGGGCGACGCGGTCGACCCCGACGACGCGACGGTCACGCGGACGTTCGAGGTCCAGGGCCGCAGCATCAACGGCCAGACCATGGACATGGACCGCATCGACGAGACCGTCCGGGTGGGCGACACGGAGATCTGGGAAGTCACGAACCTCGACCTGTTCCCGCACAACTGGCACGTCCATGACGTGCAGTTCCGGGTACTCGACGTGGATGGCGAGCCCCCGACGCCGGAGCTCACCGGTCGCAAGGACACCGTCTACCTCGAACCACGACGCACCTACCGCCTGCTGATGAGGTTCGAGGACTACGCGGACCCCGACGCCCCGTACATGGTCCACTGCCACCTACTCCTGCACGAGGACCAGGGGCTCATGGCGCAGTTCGTCGTGACCGACGACGACGAGCGCGCCCGGTCCCACACCGCCGGCCACTGAGCGTGGCGCATCCGACGACGCGCGACCCGGTACGCCTCCGGGCGACAACGCCGGTCGCACCCCGACGTACGCGACCGGCCCCAGACGCCGCTCGTGGACGGATGGGCCGGGCCCGCCCTCGTCCGTACCGTCCGGGCGACGGCTGGGCCGCCCGGCCGCGACGACGATCACTGGAGGCAAAGATGAGGACGACGTGGGCGATGCGACGACCCTGGTGGGCCATCGGCCTCTGGGTGCTCGCGGTGGTCGGCCTGAACGCCGCTGCCGCCGCAGCCGGCTCCGCCTACTTCGACGACCACACGCTGCCCGGGACGCAGTCCCAACGTGTCGCCGACCGGCTCCAGCAGTCGGGCGACCAAGGTCTCGACAGCGTCCAGGTCGTCTTCTACGCAGCGGCCGGCCTCACGGAGGAACCCGTGGCGCGTTCGTTGCGCGCCGCGGTCGACGAGATCGCCACGCTCCCGGGCGTCGCCTCGGTCGAGGCCCCGACGACCGACGGGCACTCGATCAGCACCGACGGCCGCATCGGGTACGCGACCGTGACCCTCGACACCGAGCCCCTGACGACGGACGCCGCCGACGTGCGACGGATCATCGAGGTGGCCGAGTCCCACGCCACGCACGACCTGCAGGTCGAGGTCGGCGGCGCGTCCGTGCGCGGTGCACAGGAGACGGGAGGGGCCGCCGAGGGCGTCGGCATCCTGGCCGCGCTGGTGATCCTTGTGTTCCTCTTCGGCAGCCTCGTCGCGGCGGCCCTGCCCGTGCTGAGCGCGGTCCTGGCCGTCGGGGCGAGCATCGCGGCGGCCGCCCTCGTCTCGCACGTGACGTCCGTGCCGTCCTACGCCGCGCCGATGATGATGCTCGTCGGCCTCGGCGTGGGGATCGACTACGCCCTCCTCATCTTCACCCGCTACCGCGGCGAGCTGCTGGCCGGCCGACCCCGCGCCGAGGCGGCGGTCGTCGCCCAGCGCACCGCCGGGCGCTCGGTCCTCTTCGCCGGCGTCACCGTCGTCGTCGCTCTTCTCGGGCTCGTCGTCCTGGGCCTGGGTTCCTTGCGCGGGCTCGCCGTCGCCGTCGCCGTCACCGTGCTGATGACGCTCCTGGCCTCGGCGACGCTCCTCCCGGCCCTGCTCACACTCCTGGGCGGGCGCATCGAGCGTTCGGTCCGCCGACGCGCCGGGCGCGCGCGGCGACGGGGCCGGGCCGAAGGCGCGTCGTGGCGCGTCCTCTCCGACAGGGTCGCCCGGCACCCCTGGCCTGCCCTCGTCGGTGGCGTGCTCGTCCTGCTCGTGCTCGCCGCGCCCGCGCTCTCGATCCGCCTCGGCTTCGCCGACGCCGGCACCGACCCGGCCGGCTCGACGACCCGCGAGGCGTACGACCTCCTCGCCGCCGGCTTCGGCGACGGGGTCAACGGCCCGCTCGTGGTGCTCGCCGAGGCCCCCGCCGACGAGGTGGCTCGGGTGACGGAGGCCGTCCGGCAGACCCCGGGCGTCGCGGACGTCGTCGGCCCACTGCCCGCCGACGGCGCGTCCACCCTGGTGGTGGTCCCGGAGACCGGGCCGTCGGACCGCGCCACCATCGATCTCGTCCACCGCCTCCGGGACGACGTCCTGCCCCCCGCCACGGAGGGACAGTTCTCGGTGGGTGGCGCGACCGCAGCGGCGATCGACTTCGCCGAGGGCGTCCGCGACCGCATGCCGTGGTTCGTCCTCGTCGTGGTCGGGATCTCCGCGCTGCTCCTCATGGCGGTGTTCCGCTCGGTCCTCGTGCCGCTCAAGGCGGCGATCGCGAACCTGCTCTCCATCGGGGCCGCACTGGGAGCCATGCAGCTCGTCTACGGCAACGGCACCCTCGGCCAGTCACCCGGACCGATCGAGGCATTCCTCCCCGTGATCGTGTTCGCGGTGGTGTTCGGCCTGTCGATGGACTACGAGGTCTTCCTCGTCTCCCGGATGCACGAGGAGTGGCGGCGCGGCGGTGACGCCCGAACGGCCGTGCGCGAGGGCCTCGCGGGGACCGGGGCCGTCATCACCGCCGCGGCGGCGATCATGGTGGTGGTCTTCGGCTCGTTCCTGCTCAGCCCCACCCGGATGCTCGGGCAGATGGGGCTCGGGCTCGCCGTCGCCGTCCTGCTCGACGCCGTCGTCGTCCGCTGCCTCGTCGTGCCGGCAGTGATGCACCTCCTCGGCGACCGGGCGTGGTGGCTCCCGCCGTGGCTGGACCGCGTGCTCCCCCCCGTCCACCTGGAAGACCCGGCACTCGAGTCGCCGAGGACGGGTCGCCCCGTGTTGGCCGCGCAGGCGTGAACGCCGCCGCGTAGCGCCGGGGCGACCACGCACCGTGCGCAAGCCCGGCCTGCAGGGCGGCACACGGCAGCCGGGCGCACCCACCCCACCATCAACCCCGCACCACCCGAGTCGAAGGAAGCGTCACGATGGCCCCCACCTCCGTCATGTCCGTCAGTCACCTCGATGCCAGCACGGTCGAGCAACGCGTCGAGTACCGGGTCCTGCGCCCGGCCGACTGGACGCCCGGCGAGACCCTCCCCCTCGTCCTGCACCTGCACGGAGCACTGTCGTCCTCGACCTCCCTCGAGCTCGCACGTCCGATGTACGACGAGCTGTGGGCCGAGGGCGCCCTGCCCCGCGCCGTGGTCGCCTGCCCGAGCGTGCCGACCACGGGCGGCTTCTACATCGACTGGCCCGGCGGCCCGGCGTGGGAGACCTTCACCGCCCGGGAGCTGCCGGAGCACCTCGCTGCGCAGTACGGCCCGTTCTCCGCCACGGGACTGATCGGCGCCTCGATGGGCGGGTACGCGGTCCTGAAGATCGCCTTCGCGGCACCCCACCGGTTCGCCGTCGTCGCTGCGCTCTCGCCTGCCGTGTTTCCCGGCGAGGCGCCGGAGGAGGTCCCTGACCGCAGCATCCCCTCCATCCTGGGGCAGCTCCACGCCGCGATGGGTGGCGGGACCGGTGATGCCGCGTCGTACGCGGCCAACAGCGTGCACGCGCGCGCCCGGTCGAACGCGGCAGCGCTCCGGGCAGCACGGACCCCTCTGCTCCTCGACTGCGGCGCTGCCGACGAGTACCTGCTCCACGAGGGCGCGGAGCACCTGCACGGCATCCTCACGGGGCTTGCGGTCCCGCACACGTTCCGTCTCGTCGAGGGTGCCGGGCACCTCGGTCCCGCTGCCGAGACGAGGACCCGCGAGGCGATCCGGTTCCTCGGCGAGGCCCTGCAGTACGCCCACGCCACCACGGCGTAGCGCCGCCGCAGGCCACCGCGCCGCGAGCGATGCGGAGCCGCCGGATCACGGACGTCGCGTGCAAGATGGCGCATCGTCCGCCCCAGAGGCCCTCCCGGTCTTCGCTCGGGAGGGCCTCTGACCTAGTACGTCACTCGTCCGTCACACGCGTCGCACAGCGATGAGGGGGATCTGGCGCCCGGCCTTCTCCTGGTGCTCCGCCAGGAATGGTCGAACGGCGACGGCCCGCTCCCACGTCGCCTCTCGGTCTGGACCCACCAGCTCGCTCGCCTCGGCTTCGAACGTTTCCTCGCCGAGCTCGATCGTCACCCTCGGGTCCGCCACGATGTTGTGGTACCAGTCAGGAGCGCGTGCCGCGCCCTGGTTCGAGGCGAACAGAATCAGACGTTCGCCATCCTCGTAGTATCCGAGCGGAGTCGTCCGGGAAACCCCTGAGCGGGCCCCACGATGGGCGAGGAGGAGCAGTGGAACCCCGGCGAGCGCGCCGCCGACGGAGCCACCGCTGGCCCGGAACTCGTCGATCACCTCAGCATTGACGTCGTCCATCGGTCTCCCTCTCCAGGTCGCCATCACCGCGCCGTGCCCCGTCCTTCCGGGTAGGCAACCGGCCAGTCGACCTCGTAGTCCGCGATGTCGACGGATCTGAGGGCGGCCCGCTGGTCGTCGTCGGGCCCTTCGCCACGGAACCGGTCCAGCGCGATGCGCGACTCCCAGCGCTCGAGGACGTTGACCCGGGAGGGGTCGACCGGGTCGGGAGCCAGGCTGAACTCGAGGCAGCCGGCGGTGCGCCGTGCCTGCTCGACGATCGGAACGCACCCCTCGAGGTACGCGGCGCGTGCTCCGGGGTCGACGATGAGGTGTCCGGCCACGATCACCATGGCGAGCCCACCGTGGCAGGGGTCGCGGCAGGGAGCCGTTCCGCCGGCGCGGGCAACGAATAGCGGACGACGTGTGCTCCCGAGCCGAACGAGGTCGTCTCACGCACCCGCAGCGACTGTGCCGGGTGGGTGCCGTCGAACAGCGGGAGGCCCGATCCGACCAGCACGGGATGGACGACGAGACGCAGCTCGTCGAGCACACCGGACGAGAGGGCCGCCCTGATGGCCCCCGCACCGGCGAACACGGCGATGTCGCCGGCTGCATCCCGGGCCACGCTCTCGATCGCCCACCGCGGGTCGCCCGCGAGCCGGTGACTGTTGTGCCAGGTGGTGTCGAGCGGCGCGTGGCTGAGGACGTACTTGGGCAGCTCGTGCATCCGGTGCCGCTGGATCAGGGAGACCTCCGGCCCGGCGGTGGGCCAGAACTGGGCGAGCGCGTCGAAGGCGACGCGGCCGAAGACCATGCCGCTGATCGACTCGAGCATGCCGTCGATGTAGCGGTCGAACTCATCGTCCGCCGACCACCAGCCAAGCCCGCCGGCAGCGTCGGCGACGTAGCCGTCGACCGAGACGCTGATGTGCGCGAACACCGATCCCATGGACCTTCTCCTCGAATTCTTGGTCAGCCGAACAAGAAATCAACCTACAAATTCTTGTACGGCTAGTCAAGAAGTCGTACCCTCGACTCATGGTCCGCACGGGACGGCCGCGCAGCTTCGACGAGTCCGAGGTCGTAGACGCCGCGACCGAGGTCTTCTGGCAGCACGGCTATGGCGGTGCGAGCATGCGGCGCGTCGGCGAGCGCGCCGGGCTCCTGCCCGGCAGCCTGCAGGCCGCCTTCGGCGACAAGCGCAGCCTCTTCCTCCGCTCCTTGGAGCACTACGCCCAGCGCCAGCGCGCCTTCGGTACGACGCTGCAGGATCCCGGTCCGGTGCTACCTCGCCTCCGGAGCGTGCTGCAACAGATCGCTGCCGCAGCCTCCAGCGACCATCCACGGGGCTGCATGCTCGGCAACACGGCCACCGAGCTGTCCGACGACCCCGCCGCCACAGCCATCGTGCGTGACGCACTGCTCGAGCTGGAGCGCAGCATCGCCGAGGCGCTGGCACGGGCGCAGCGGGAGGGCGAGGTCGCCGCCGCCGTCGAGCCCGAGGGCGCCGCCCGCATGCTCGTGGCGCTCATGCAGGGCCTCCATGTGCTGGCGCGCGTCACACCCGAGCCGGCCCACCTCCGGGCGGCCGTCGACGCCGCCCTCGCCCCCCTCTCCGCCAACCCCTAGGGCCCGCCCCAAGGGACGGCCGGTCGTTCCGCGTCACGAGGAGGTTCCCTCATGTCACCGAAGATCGAGCAGCACCGCATGCCGTCGACCAACGCCTCGGCCGAGGTCGACGTCCGGGTCCTCGCCGCCGGCCCGGCGGACGAGCCGCTCCCGCTGGTCCTGCTCCTGCACGGAGCGATGTCGTCTGCGCAGTCGCTCGACCTGCACGCTCCGCTCATCCACCAGCTGTGGGTCACCGGCGCACTGCCTCCGTGCGTCGTCGCGTGCGCCAGCACCCCCACCGAGGGCGGCTTCTACCTCGACTGGCCGGAGGGGTCCCGATGGGGATCGGTGGTCGGTGACGAGCTGCCGGACTTCGTCAGCCGGCTCCGCCCGATCGACCGCTCACGACTCGCGGTCGTCGGTGCCTCGATGGGCGGGTTCGGTGCGCTGAAGCTCGCCTTCGGCAACCCTGATCGATACGTCGCGGCCGCCGCGCTGGCGCCTGCCGTGTTCCCGGGGAGCACCACCTCGGACGTGCCGGAACGCAACCGCCAGGCGGTGCTCGGCGAGCTCCTTGCGGCCCTCGACCTGCTCCCCGGGGAGCGCGTGCACGAGCGGCTGCTCGCGAACCTCGACGCCATCCGACAGCGGGGGATGGCGCTCTTCCTCGGTGTGGGCGAACGAGACGAGTTCGGGCTGCGCGACGGGAGCGAGCACCTCCACGCCCAGCTCCTTGCGGCCGACGTGTCCCACCAGTACCTCGTCGTCGCAGGTGGCGGTCACATGGATGCCGGGATGGCGGAGCTCCAGCGGGCTGGGCTCACGTTCGTCGGGCAGGCGCTGCTGCAGCCGGCGGCCGAGTCCGACGTCGCGGGGGGCGCGCCGTGATCAAGGCCGCCGTGCGCTGGATGATTCGACGCAACATCGCCGCCCTGAACGCCGGGCGCCACGAGCCGGCGCTGGCCATGTTCTCCAGGAGCGCCACCCTGTGCTTCCCGGGCCGCAACACGTGGAGCGGGCAGTTCCGGGAACCGACACTGGGGCGCTCCGCCCACCCGTCGCACCAGGGACGCGACGAGATCGAGGCGTTCCTGCGTGGCTACGCGCGACACGGCATCCAGATGGCCGTGGAGGACATCCTCGTGAACGGACCGCCGTGGGCGCTGCGCGCCGCCGTGCGGGCCCACGTATGGGTACCGGGCCCTGAGGTCGGCCGCGACGTCTACAGCAACCGCGTCGTCCTCATGATCGATACCCGATGGGGGAAGATCCAGCGGCAGGAGGACTACGAGGACACCGAACGAGCCGCGGCCTTCGATGCGCACCTCACCGGCGGGAGCGTCGTCAGCTGAGGCCCCAGAACGGGCCGTGCAGCCCCACCTGTCGGAAGTAGGCGTGGGCGTCGGCAGGCTCTCGCCGGCGATAGCCCCTCTCGAGCCGGCCCTCGTACCACCCCGCGGCGAAGCGCCACAGCGTGTCGAGGTCCATTCGGTAGCCCTCCGGATGGCCCGTGCGAGCGAGCCAGCGGTCGATGCAGGCGTCGTCGCAGAAGAGCAGCTGGTTGCTGCAGGTGTGGACGACGTCGTCCCACATCCGAGCCGTGGGGACGAGGAAGTGCGCGCGCTCCCGACCCTCGGGCGGCGACGTCGTGTCGACGCGCCAGGCGAGCGCCCGATCACACGCGGGACACGCCCCCGCGACGACCACCGGCCCGCAGTCGGGCACGAGATGGGGGATCGCGAAGGAGTCCCACGCGCAGCCACCCCACCACAGCGTCGTGTCGCTCATCACGCTGTAGCCGAACGACCGGGTCGCGAACGGGTGCGCCAGCACGATCTCCCCGTCCGTGCCGAGCGCCCACGCGCGCTGCTCGGCCAGCTGCTCGATCGCTGCCCTTGCGCGGGCGGGGCTTCCTGCGAGTCGGGCCAGCTCCGAGTCGGCCGGCAGCCGACCGGTCGACGCCAGGGCCGCATAGACGGCCACCCGGACGTCCTCGAGCAACACGTGCTCCAACGGTTCCTGCAGGTCGGTCACGTGACGAACGTATGCCCGGGCAGACACGGGTGCATCGAGTTTTCGCCGCAGGGCGACCGCATCCGACTCGCCGCCCCCGTCACACGGAGCCCGTCGTCATGCGCCAGCCCGGCGCTCGTGCAGCTCGTCCAGGAACGCCTCGTGCTCAGCGGCCCAGGTGCACAGCGCGGCGACGGGCTCGTGCAGACGACGTCCGTCGGCCGTCAACCGGTACTCCGTCTTCGGGGGTACCACCGGGTAGACCGTCCGTTCGACCAGCCCCGTCTGCTCGAGCGCACGGAGCACCTGGATGAGCATCTTCTTCGACACGTCGGGGACGGCTCGTTGGATCTCGCTGAAGCGCTTCGTCGAGGCGGACAGGCTGAACAGCACGATCGGCGTCCACTTGTCACCGACGAGCTCGAGCAGCCGCCGGGCCGGGTACCTCGGTCCGTAGGGAGCGACATCTGGGTTGGCCACGCAGCCATGGTTACCAGAAGGTGACTACTTGTCTCAAGGAGACCGTCATCGCATCATCGGCGGCATGGAGACGCGACGACTCGGACGGTCAGGCCTGCGCATCCCCGTGCTCAGCTTCGGGGCAGGCACCTTCGGCGGCTCGGGACCGTTGTTCTCGAACTGGGGAAACACCGACGTTGCCGGCGCCCGGCGCCTCGTCGACCTGTGCCTCGACGCAGGCGTCACCCTCTTCGACACCGCAGACGTGTACTCCGACGGCCGGTCCGAGGAGATCCTCGGCGAAGCCCTCCAGGGGCGGCGCGATCGCGTCCTGCTGTCGACGAAGGTCGGCCTGCCGACGGGGGACGGCCCCAATGACGCAGGCACTTCACGAGCCCGTCTCGTCGACTCCGTCGACACCGCACTCCGCCGGCTGCGCACCGAGCACATCGACCTCCTGCAGCTGCACGCCTTCGACGCGTTCACCCCGGTCGAGGAGGTGCTCTGGACGCTCGACGCCCTGGTCCGCTCGGGAAAGGTGCGGTACATCGGGGTCTCCAACTTCGCCGGCTGGCAGATCATGAAGTCCCTGGCCGTCGCCGACCGCTACGGGTACCCCCGGTACGTCGCCAACCAGGTGTACTACTCGCTCGTCGGCCGCGACTACGAGGCCGAGCTGCTGCCCCTCGGCCTCGACCAGGGACTCGGGGCCCTCGTGTGGAGCCCACTGGGATGGGGCCGGCTCACCGGGCGCGTCCGCCGGGACCGACCGATCCCGCCCGGCAGCCGTCTTCACGAGACGTCCACGTACGGACCGCCGGTCGACGACGAGCTGATGTATGACGTCGTCGACGTCCTCCTCGAGATCGCGGCCGAGGTCGGTCGTTCGGTCCCGCAGGTCGCGATCCGCTGGCTCCTGAACCGACCCACCGTCACCAGTGTCATCCTCGGGGCCCGCACGGAAGAGCAGCTGCTCGACAACCTCGGTGCCGTGGGCTGGGATCTCACCGCCGACCAGATGGCTCGCCTCGACGCGGTCAGTCAGGTGGAGCACCCGTACCCCCACTTCCCGTACCAGCGGCAGGAGGGCTTCGCCCGGCGCAACCCGGCACCGGTGTAGCGGCTCACTGGGCGGCAGGCCGCGTCGCCCGAGGACATCGCCAAGCACCCTTCCGGTCGGTCGGGCCCCGCTGCCGATGCGAGGCTCAGCGAGTCCGCGTGCGGCACTGCATGCTGGACCTGCCCGGGTGTCGGACTCATCGCCGCCACCGGCGGGGCATCGATGGAACCCTGAATGCCTTGTGTTGCGTGTAGGGGGCGTGAGAGGGATCGAGAACCTACCCGATGCGGGGAGCTGCGCGGCCGCCATGGGCACGAGAACACGGCGCGCGACCGGGCCGGGTGTCGGCGAGACGGTCAGGGTCGTCACGGGCGCGACACGCGTGGAGGAGTTCCGCGCGTTCGTCGAGGCCACGAAGAACCCCCTGTACCGGATGGCGTTCCTGCTGTGCGGGGATGCCGTGCGTGCTGACGAGCTGACCCAGGCCACGTTCGAGCGCACGTGGCGGGCGTGGAGCTCGGCCCGGGACGGCGACCCCTTGGCCTACGCCCGCCGCATCCTGGCGAACCTGCGCATCGACACCTGGCGACGCACTCGCCGCGAGGTCCTCACCGGCCTGGACCACCACGATCGGGCACATGTCGGCGACCCCGCGGTCGCCGTGG